>JAPJRE010000158.1 GCA_030824725.1 Sphingomonas sp. | reverse complement strand
GCTCCGCACGCCCGCCGACGCTGGCGAAGCGCAGCGTGCCGCCGCCCGTGGCGATGCGCTTCCAGGGCGTGAGGCGGTTGTTGTAGACGCGCCAGCCCGGCTGCGGCTCGGCCGGAGTCGGCATCGCGCTGCGCAGGAAGGCCCAGCTGTTGTTGTCCGGCACCAGGCCCGGCCTGGGCTTGTCGGCCATGGGCCCCGAGCGGCGCCAGTCGCCCAGCACCATCAGCGGCGGGGTGACGCCGACCTGCGGGCGCGGGGCGATGTCGGCGCGGTCGATGGTCAGCAGCGCGGGCTTCAGCCCCTCGGCTCTCGCCTTGACGGTGATCTTGCCGCGGCCGGTGCCCGCCTGCACGAGGATCTGCGCGAGGCCGTTGAACAGCGAGCGGGCATTGCCCTTCTCCGGCTCGTGGCTGTTCGGATCGCCATTGCCGACACCGATGATCGCCGCACCCTCAACCGAGAAGTTGGTCATCAGGTTCGCGGTCGGCACGTGCCGGCCCTTGGCGTCGACCGCGTCGATGGTGATCGGCTGCACGTCCTCGTCGTCGCCCGCCATCACCGTGCGTGCGGGCGTGAGCCGCAGCGCGACCGGCTTGCCGGCGGTCTCGTGCACCATGTGCGCGACGACCTTGCCGCCGCGCAGCGCCTGCGCCTCCAGCCGCCCGGGCGCATAGGGCACCTGCCATTCATTGCCCTGCAGCCGATCGACCTTCTGCGTGCCGATCGCCTTGCCGTTGAGCAGCAGCGTCACGCTATCGGCGTTGGAGGCGACGAACACCTTGATGTTCTGCCCTTCCTTGCCCGGCCAGGTCCAGTGCGGCGCGAGCCACACCACCGGCGCGTCGTCGATCCAGGCCGCGCTGTGGATGCCGAACGCGGTCTTGGGGAAGCCGCACAGGTCCAGGATGCCGAAGAAGCTGGAGGCCGTTGGCCACTCATAGGGCGTCGGCTCGCCATGATAGTCGAAGCCGGTCCAGACGAACCCGCCAGCGATGAACTCGCGCGCCGCGATCAGCTGCCACGCCTTGCGATGGGTGTTGCCCCAGGGTGCCGCCTCGTCGTCGTACGAGGTGATGACATGGGCGGCCGGATCGCTGGCGAAGGCGCCGCGCGTTTCATAGGCGCTGGTATCCTCCGAGCTGGTGCTGGGGCGCGTCGGGTTCAGCGCGTGCCACTTGTCGTATTCGCCCTGATAGTAATTGAACCCCATCACGTCGACGACCGAGGAGACGTTCTGCGGATTGTAGAACGACCCGTTCATCGCCGAGGTGACCGGCCGGCTGTCGTCGAGCTTGCGCACCGCGGCTTCCATCCGGCGGACCATCTCGATGCCCGCCTCGGTGCCCTGCATCGGCTCCTCGTTGAAGACGGACCAGAGGATCACGCTGGGATGGTTGCGGTCGCGCCGCACCATCCAGCTGAGCTGGGCGAGATAATCGGGCGCCGGATTGAAGTGGCGGTTCTCGTCCATGACGAGGAAGCCCATCCGGTCGCACCAGTCGAGCAGCTCGGCGGTCGGCGCATTGTGCGACATGCGGATTGCGTTGCAGCCCATCGCCTTGAGCCGCTCGAGCCGCCAGCCGAGCAGCGCATCGTACTGCGCCACGCCGGTGCCGGCATGGTCCTGGTGGATGCACACGCCCTTGAGCTTCACCGGGTGATCGTTCACGAACAGCCCCTTGTCGGCATCGAAGCGGACGGTGCGGAAGCCGATGGGCGTGCGCCGCTCGTCGATCAGCTTGCCATCGCGCAGCAGCCGGGTGTGAACGGTATAGAGCGTCGGCGTCTCGACCGACCAGAGCTTGGGGCTGCCGAGGCTCAGCGTCATCGCCAGCTCGGCGCGGTCGAGCACCGGCACGCTGCCGGCGGTGGTAGCGAAGGCGACGCGCTTGCCGCTCGGATCGAGCAGTTCGGCCTCGACCGCGACGGCCACCGGCGCGCGCTCGATATTGCCCGCGGTCACCGTCACCGGCACGTTCCAGCCGGTTTCGGTCTTGCGCGGATCGCAATGTACCCCGTCGGTGACGATGGAGACGGGCCCGCGGCGGACCAGCCAGGCATGGCGGTAGAGGCCGGCGCCTTCGTACCACCAGCCTTCCATCGCCTCGGCATCGACGCGGATGGCGATGACATTGTCCTCGTAGCCGAAGCGCGCAAAGGGCGTCATATCGATGATAATGCTGGCATAGCCCGACCAGCTGTGCGCAACGACGCTGCCGTTCACCCACACGGTGGCGTTGGTGGCGACGCCATCGAGGTGGAGCTCGATCGTCTTGCCGTGATCGGCGGGATCGAGCGTCAGGCGGCGGCGATACCAGCCGATGCCGCGCTTGCGATAGCCCTGCGAGACATTGGCGGTCTGCTCGAACGGCTGGAACGAGGCCCAGTCGTGCGGCAGGCGCACTTCGGCCCATTCGCTGTCGTCGAAATCGCGCGCGGCGGCGCCACGGGCGTTGCCGGCCTTCACGCTGCCATAGGTATCGTCATGGTCCTTGAGCGGCGCCGGCAGCACGTCGCCCTCATGAAAGCGCCAGCCGCGCTCGATGCGGGTGCGGGTGGGGTCGCCGTCGGGCAGGCGCGGCATCAATGCGGTTCTGGGCGCGGGCATCGGGAACGCGTCGCCCTCCACCGCGCGCGCGGCCGCCTCGGCCTCGGGCAGCCCCAGCGAGGCAAGCGCCCCCAACCCCGCGCTGCCGAGCAGCAACTGGCGACGATCCATGCAGCATTCTCCAAAAATCAGGCAGGCAGGCGGGCGGTTCAGACGTCGCTGAGTTCCGCCACGAAATCATAGGCATCGCCCCGGTAATAGGAGCGGGTCACTTCGGCCGGGCGGCCGTCGCGCAGGAAGGCGCGGCGCTCGATCAGCAGGCCGGCATGGCCGGGATCGACGCCGAGCATCTTGGCATGCTCGCCTAGGAACGGCACCGCGCGCAGCCGCTGGAGCGCGCGCACCGGCCGGTTCCCCGCAGCTTCGAGCGCGGTGTAGAGCGAGTCCCCCACCGCATCGACCGAGGGCAGGCAGTATCCGGCGATGGTCGAGAATTCGAGCGCCATCGGCTCGCCATCGGCGAAGCGGATGCGCGAGAAGCGCAGCACCGCCGCGCCCGGCGATAGGCCCAGCGCCATCGCTTCCTCGGGAGTCACCTGGCCTGTCGAGCGCGCGATCCAGCTGCTGCTGGCGGCGCGGCCGCGCGCGGCCATGTCCTCGGTGAAGGAGGAAAGCTTGGAGAAGCTCTTCTCGACGCGCTCGGCGACGAAGGTGCCGGCGCCGCGGCGACGCGTGAGCAGCCCTTCCTCGACCAGCCCGCCGATCGCCTTGCGCACGGTGATGCGCGACACGTCATACTCGACGGCGAGGTCGCGCTCGGGCGGAATCGCGTCGCCCTGCGCGAGGATCTTGCCGCTGATCGCCTCGCGGATCAGCTGCTGCAATTGCAGATAGAGCGGCGACGGGTTCCCTTCGCGAAACCGGCCGATCTGGTCCGAAAACGTCATCATTCCTCCCCCTTGCCCGACACCGTTGCCAGCCCCGGCAACCCTGTCTACGGCAGGTTTCCCGCAGCGCGTACACGCGTTCCTACGGACTTACATTGGTACGATGATACCATCAGCCTCAACGGTCTAGGTCAAGAGGCTAAATGCAAAGAACTATGTCCGTGTGCGCAAGCCTGTTGCCGGATAGGATCTAAATTGGTTACACCCTTGCTTCGGCCCCGATCGGCGGCCGCACGAGAGGGGAGTTTCCGATGGGCGCGTTTCTGAAGCAGGCAAGGCATTCCGGCTGGATGGCGTTGCTGCTGTCCTCCACCGCAGTGGCCCAGACCGCGCCGCCGCTCACCCCCCTCCCCGCCAGCGTGACCCTGGGCAAGGGCAGCTTCACCGTGGCGACCGGCACCACGATCGCCGTGCCGGCCGGCGATACCGCCGCCGCCAGCGCCGCCAAGCTGCTCGCCGCCCATGTGAAGGTGGAGCGCGGGCTGGCGCTCGGCGCGCCTGGGACGGATGGCGCGATCCGCTTCGAGCGCGATACCGGAATCAAGGGCAACGAAGCCTATCGCATGACCGTCGACACCAAGGGCGTGCGCATCGCCGCCTCCGGCGATCGCGGGCTCCTCTATGGTGCGATGACGCTCGCCCAGCTGCTCAGCCCCGATCACGGTTTCGGCAAGCCGGTGAAGCTGCCGGCGCTTAGCGTCGAGGATGCCCCCCGCTTCGGCTGGCGCGGACTGATGCTCGACGTCGCCCGCCATTTCCAGCCGATCGAGTTCGTCTATGGCGTGGTCGATCAGATGGCCTCGGTGAAGCTCAACACGCTCCACCTCCACCTTACCGACGACCAGGGATGGCGGTTCGAGGTGAAGCGCTATCCCAAGCTCACCGAGATCGGCGGCTGGCGCACCCCGCCGAGCACCGGCGGCGCGCCCGGCCCCAAGGTCGGCGGCTTCTACACGCAGGAGCAGCTCAAGGCGCTGGTCGCCTATGCGGCCGAGCGCGGCGTGACCATCGTGCCCGAGATCGACCTGCCCGGCCACGCCCAGGCGCTGGTCGCCGCCTATCCCGAGCTCGGCATCTTCGGCGATCAACCCGAAGTGTCGCATGACTGGGGCGTCAACCCGTACCTCTTCAACCCGGGCCCGAAGGGCATCGCCTTCGTCAAGGAAGTGCTCGACGAGCTGATGGCGGTGTTCCCCGGTACCTATGTCCACCTCGGCGGCGACGAGGCGGTGAAGGACCAGTGGGAGCGCTCGCCGCAAGTGCAGGCGCAGATCAAGGCGCTCGGCCTGAAGGGCGAGAACGGGCTGCAGAGCTGGATGATCGACCAGTTCGGCGCCTATCTCGAGCAGCATGGCCGCCGCCTGATCGGCTGGGACGAGATCCTCGAAGGCGGGTTGCCGAAATCGGCCTCGGTGATGTCGTGGCGCGGCGAGAAGGGCGCGGTGGAAGCCGCGAACAAGGGGCATGACGTGGTGCTGACCCCCGCCCCCACCCTCTATCTCGACAGCCTGCAGAGCGACCGCCGCGACGAGCCGCCGGGCCGGCTCTCGATCCAGACGCTGGCCGATGTCTACAAATACGAGCCGATGCCGGTCGGAATCGATGCCGCCAAGGCCAGCCATGTGCTCGGCGCGCAGGGCAATGCGTGGAGCGAGTATCTGATCACGCCCTACCAGGTGCAGCACATGCTGTTCCCGCGCGCAGCGGCGATCGCCGAGATCACCTGGTCGGGCAAGGACAAGCGCGACTTCACCGGCTTCGTTACGCGTCTCCAGCCGCAGATGGCGCGCTGGCGCCGTTCGGGCATGGAAGTTGCCGACAGCGCCTTTGCGGTCGACTACAAGCTGCAGGGCACCCGCGGCGAGGCGCTGCGGGCGAACCAGGCCAAGGTGGCGCTGGCCACCCAGACCGGGTTCGGCACGATCCGCTACACGCTCGACGGCAGGCAGCCGACCGCGAAGTCGCCGGTCTACAAGGCGCCGCTGACGCTCAAGCCCGGCACGACGATCACCGCCGCCGCCTTTGACGCCGCAGGCGTGGCCACCGCGACGCCGCGCGCCTTCGACACCAGCCGCGCGGCACTGCTGACGCGCACCAGCTCGGACATGGTCGCCTGCCCCAGGGGCGCACTTGGGCTACGCGTGCCGCTCAATTCCGAGGCGCAGGAGAATGCGCCGGTGTTCAACGTCAACCTGTTCGACACCTGCACCGCCTATCCGGCCGCGCCGCTGGACGTGGCGACGGGGTTCACCGTCGATGTCGCCCGCACGCCGCGCAACTACGGTCTGGCGCACGACTTCAACAAGGTGCGGGCGCATTACAATGTCAGCACCTACGGCAAGCTGATCGTCACCTCCCGGTGCATTGCGGCCGCGAAGGACAAGACGATCAAGCCGATCGTCGTCGCCACCTTCCCGCTGCCCGATCCCGCCAAGGCGCCGCAGCAGTTCCGCTTCTCCGGCAGCCTGCCCAAGCTGAGCGGCGATGAGGACCTCTGCTTCCAGTTCACCTCACCGCTCAGTGACCCGTTCTACACGGTCGAACGCGTCGTGCTGACGGAGAATGCGAAGTGAAGGCCCGCGCGCTCGCCCTCCTCCCGCTGCTCGCGCTGGTCACCCCCGCCTGGGCCGATCCGCGCCAGTCGGTATCGCTCGACGGCGCCTGGGAAGTGCGCATCGACCCCAGCGACACGGACGCCGCCAGGGCGCACCCGAAGGAAGCCGCCTGGTTCCCCGCCAAGGTGCCCGGCAGCGTCCAGCAGGACCTGATCGCCGCCAAACGCGTGCCCGATCCGTACAAGGGCATCAACGAGGCGCCGATCCAATGGGCGGGCCTCACCCGCTGGCAGTTCCGCCGCACGCTGACCGTCACCCCGGCGATGCTGGCACGCGACCATCTCGAGCTGGTGTTCGACGGGCTCGACACCTTCGCGAGCGTAACGCTCAACGGCCGCAAGCTGATCGAGACCGACAACGCCCATCGCCGGTGGCGGGTGGACGCCAAGCAGGCGCTCAAGGCCGGTGCGAACGAGCTGGTCGTCACCATCGCCTCGCCGATCAAGACGCTGCAGCCGAGGGTGCTGGCGGAAAAATTCCCGCTTCCCGGCGAATATGATTCCGCCTTCGGCGACGAGCCCAAGGGCAAGCAGACCTCGCCCTATATCCGCAAGCCCAAATATGATTACAGCTGGGACTGGGCGCCGCGCCTCGTCAAGATCGGCCTGTGGCGGCCGGTGCGGCTGGAGGCCTGGGACGATGCCCGCATCGACGGCTTCCGCGTCGACCAGGAAGCGCTCAACCCCGCCGAGGCGCGGCTCGTCGCGCGCTGGAAGCTGCTCGGCGACCGCGCGCGTGCCGTCACCGTCCGCACCCGCATCACCGGCCCCGATGGCCAGACGGTCGAGGCGAGCCGCACGCTCACCCTCGCCGCGGGCGAGAACGCGGTCAGTGTGCCGCTGACGCTGGCCAAGCCCCAGCTCTGGTGGCCGGCGGGCTACGGCGCGCAGCCGCTCTACAAGGTCGAGGCCGTGCTGGAAGAAGACGGCGCGATCAGCGACCGCGTGTCGCAGCGCATCGGCCTGCGCACCGTCGAGCTGATCACCCAGGGCGGCGGCTTCGGCTTCCGCGTCAACGGGCTGCCGATCTTCGCCAAGGGCGCGAACCTGATCCCGTTCGACATGTTCCCGAACAACGTGTCCGAAGCGCGCATGCGCCGCATGCTCACCGACGCGCGCGACACCAACATGAACATGATCCGCGTCTGGGGCGGCGGATACTATCTCGACGACGCCTTCTACGCCGCGGCCGACGAGCTCGGCCTGATGGTGTGGCAGGACTTCATGTTCGGCGGCTCGGTCACCCCGCCCGACCCGGCGTTCCGCGAGAATGTCCGCATCGAGGCCGAGGAACAGGTCGCCCGGCTCCAGCCGCATCCGTCGATTATCGGCTGGAACGGCGGCAACGAGATCCTGTCGGGCTGGGAAAACTGGTCCGATCGCAAGGCGTTCAAGAAGAAGGTCGGCGCCGACGAACAGGAGCGGATCGGCGCCGGCATGGCCGTGCTGTTCGACCGCACGCTGCGTGACGCGGTGCTGAAGGAAGCGCCCGGCACCACCTATTGGCCGGGCTCGCCCTCGAACGACTATACCGGCCCGGTCGACACCGACGCCACCGGCGACCGCCATTTCTGGGATGTCTGGTCGGGCTCCAAGCCGGTCGAGAACTATCTCAGCGGCTGCGCCCGCTTCATGTCCGAATACGGCTTCCAGGCGATGCCGAACCTCTCCACCATCCGCGGCTTTGCGGGCAACGGCCCGCTGGCGATCGACAGCCCGGTGCTCAAGGCGCACCAGAAGTTCCTGGCCGGCGAAGGAAACAGCCGCCTCCAGCTCTATCTCGACCAGCGGCTGCGCAAGCCCGCCGACTTCGCCGATCTCGTCTATCTCACCCAGGTGAACCAAATGCAGGCGATCGGCATGGCCGCGCGCCACCACCGTGCCTGTGCGCCGGTGACCATGGGCTCGCTTTACTGGCAGCTCAACGATGCCTGGCCGGCGATCAGCTGGGCGAGCATCGACTATGACGGCCAGTGGAAGCTGCTCCAGTACGAGGCACGCCGGATGTTCGCGCCCCAGGCGATCGTCGCCGAGCACAAGGACGGCGCGACGCGCCTCGCCGCCGTGTCCGACGCCACCGGCCTGATCGCTGCCGAATGGCGTGTGCGCGGCTTCACCATGGACGGCAAGCCACTGGGCGCGAAGGCGGAGAAGGTCGACCTTTCCCCGGGCGCGCTCGAACTGGCCAAGATCGCCGATGCCGATCTGTTCGGCACCGCTGCGACCGCCGACAGCTATGCCGTCGCCGAGCTGTGGATCGACGGCAAGCCGGTCTCGCGCGCGATCCTCGAGCGGTTGCTGCCCAAGGACATGGCCTATCCGGCCCCGCGTCTCTCCGTCCGCTGGCAGGGCAAGCAGGTGACCGTCACCGCCGGTGCGCTCGCCCGCGCGGTGATGCTCGACTTTGGCGCCACCGTCGCCCAGCCGAGCGACAACGGCTTCGACCTGCTGCCCGGCGAGAGCCGCACCCTCACCGTCACGTCCGAGGCGAATGCTGCCACGCTCGCCCGCGCCCTTACCCTC
>JAPJRE010000157.1 GCA_030824725.1 Sphingomonas sp. | reverse complement strand
CGTAGATTGTCGCGAATCAGCATCAGCAGGGCGAGCGCAACGAGCGTCAGCAGCGCGACCGGCAGCTCGCTCGCCGAGAACACCCCGGCATCGCCGCCATAGCCCAATGCCGTCCACAGCTCGGTCGTATAGGCATCGCGCACGTCGCGCAGCGCGGTGAGCAGCACATAGCCGAGCACCAGCAGGACCAGCGTCGTGCCATGGGCGCGCAGGAAGGCGGCGCGATCGGCCGCGTGCATCGGCCGGCGCTTGGTGCGCTCGGCTTCATCCCGCGCATCGGGCGGCGGCAGGCGCTCCAACTGCCACAGCGAGAGCAGCAGCAGCGGCGCGAACACCAATCCCGTCGCCGCCGGCATCCAGCTCGCCGCCACGCCCGCCGCCATCAGCAGCATCGCCACCGATTTCACCACGCCGGTCGACAGGATGAAGCTGGCGCACAGCATCGCACCCAGCAGTTCCGAGGCGCGCCGCCCCTCGACATAGCTGAACACCATGCCCCAGATCAGCCCGAGCGGCAGCCCGTTGAGAAACAGGCATGCGACGTTCCAGGGCGCTGGCAGCAGCGCGAACAGGATGAGGGCCAGCCAGGATGCGCCGATCAGCCCCAGGATCGCGCGTGCACGCCCGTGCCGCCCGGCCTCAGAGATGATCCGCACGCCGAGGAACTTCGACACCGCATAGCCGAGGACCTGCGCGATCAGCAGCGCGGTCTTGTACTCGATGGCGAAATGCCAGCCGCCGACGTCTACATAGGTCGCCACCGCGAACGGCTTGCGAAAGGCATACATCGCGAAATAGGCGCCGAACGCGGCGAGCCCGCCCAGGAACAGCGCGAAGCCGGAGGCACTTCGCGTCACGGAGGAGGCCCCGCTACGGCCATCGGGAGTGCTCATCGGAGGGCGCTTGTGACCTCGCCGCGCGTCGGCTTCATGACATGGCGGTCAAACGGCCCTCACCAGGGGCGCACCTGGAGCGCCGCGGCTTCGGCCGCGCAGACTTTCCCATCCGGCAGCGGCGCGGTGGATCGCAGCTGCGACACTTCGCGGCGTGCCGCAGCAAGATCGGCCTGATAGGCGGGAGACGTCTGCAATACGGTGAACACGGATGCGCCGGCCATGTAGCCCGCCTCTACTGCGCTCTTGCTGTGCGAGCCGCAGATCGCCCGGCTCTCGCCATAGGCCCGGCCGCGCGCCAGGATGGTGGTCGCCTTGTCCGGCATCACCTGGGCGAGGATCTCGGCTTCCAGCCAGCCATTGGCGGTGTGGCCCGAGGGATAGTCGCCATTGGCGGCCAGATGCGCGGTCTTCGCCTCGCAGATTGGCCCGTCCTCGCGCAGATAGGGGCGCGGCACCTGATAGGCTTGCTTGACCTTCCCCACCACCGGGCCAGTCCCCGCGCGATGGAGCAGCCGCGCCAGTGCGGGCGCACGGCGCGCGTCCAGCTGCATGCCCATGGCACAGGCATTGCGCGTGAGCGGATCGTTGGTCACGTCGTCGGCCGCGATCGCCCAGCGCGGCGTACCCTGCAGCGCCCGTGTTGCGCGGAACACCGCCATGTCGAGCGCAGCCGCCGGGCTGCCCTGTACCGGGGGCGGCGGCAGGATGGCCATGCCGTCCGGATAGCGATCCGCGGGCAGATAGGGGCCGCTGTCGCCGGCTTGGACGCCGGAAATCGACAGGACGAGCGCTGCCAGCATACCGCCGCGGATCATGCTGCGGTCTCCAAGGACAGGCGGAAATCGGCGAGCAGCGCGACATGCGCGCGGGAGAAGGGCGGGAAGGCGGAATGGGCGATACAGTTCGGCATGCTTCACCCTATCCCGGCATCTTTACATTTATACGTACTTATACAGGTAATTCCGTTATCCGGCGGGCAAGCCCCGGGGCCGCACCTTGGCGGCGACTGCAGAAGGTGACGGCCGGCGTGGACATTTCGCTTCAGAACAACATCTTGGAGCTTGTCGCCAAGGGGGTGGACCTCGCATCGGCGACCGATCGCCTGTGCCGCGAAGTGGAACAGCGCCTTCCCGACGTGCGCTGCTCGGTCCTGCGGGTGGACGTCGCCGGGCGCTTGCACCCCGTCGCCGCGCCCAGCCTGCCCGAACATTATCTGCAAGCCATTGACGGCATCATGGTCGGTCCGAAGGTCGGCTCCTGCGGCGCGGCCGCCTATCTGGGCGAGCCGCATGCCAGCACCGACATCGAGAATGATCCCAACTGGGCCAAGTTTCTCGACCTCACCCGCCCGCTGGAGATGCGCGGCTGCTGGTCGAACCCGATCAAGAACGGCCGGGGCGACGTGATCGGGGTGGTCGCCTTCTATTATCGCGTGCCGCGCGGCCCGACGCCGCAGGAAAGGCGGATCGTCCCGGTCTGCCTCCACCTCTGCGCCATCGCCATCGAGCAGGATATCTGGCGCGCGCAGCAGGTCCGCCGCGCGCAGCTGGACGGGCTGACCGGGCTGCCCAATCGCGCCGCTTTCTCCACCATGCTCGGCGATCTCGACTGCACCGAGCCGGGCGCCTGGGGGCTGATCCTGCTTGACCTCGACAATCTGAAGATCGTCAACGACACGTTCGGCCATGTCGCCGGCGACGGCCTGATCATCCACGCCGCGCGGCGGCTGGCCGAGGCCGCCGCCCCCGATCGCGCCTATCGCCTGGGCGGCGACGAGTTCGCCGTGCTGCTGCAGAGCCCCGCGGCGCTGGCCGATCCCGCGGAGACCGCGCGACGGCTGCTCGACGCGCTCGCCCAGCCGATGGAAGACGGCGAACGCAACGTGCTGCCCCGCGCGACCGCGGGCGGCGCCCTGGTCGGCGAAGGCGACACGGCCGAGCAGGTCCGCCTCAACGCCGACCTCGCCCTGTACCATGCCAAGGAAACCGCGCGCGGCAGCTATGTCCGCTATGTGCCTGGCATTGCCACTCGCATGGCGCGCCGGCTGGACGCGATCCACGCGGTGGAGCGGGCGCTCGCGGAAGACCGGCTGCTCCCCTACTACCAGCCGCTGTTCGATCTGAAGACCGGCAATATCCTCGGCTTCGAGGCACTGTGCCGGATGCGGACCAAGGACCGGATCGTCTCCGCCGCCGAGTTTTTCGAAGCGACCACCGACGGCAAGGTCGCCGGGGCGATCACGGCGCGGATGCTCGAACGCGTCGCCGCCGACCTCAAGCATTGGTGCGCGCTGGGCCTCGCCCCGGCCCATGTCGGCATGAACTTCTCCTCCAGCGACTTCCACGGCGCGCGGCTGCGCGAGATGATTCCGGAGATCTTCGCGCGGTACGGGGTGCCGCTGCACCATCTGACGCTGGAGATCACCGAGACGGTCTATCTCGGCCAGGGCGATACGGTCGTCGCCGATACCTTGCGCTGGTTCCGCGCGCAGGGGCTGCTGGTGGCGCTGGACGATTTCGGCACCGGCTATGCCTCGCTCACCCACCTGCTCACCATGCCGGTGGATTTCATCAAGATCGACAAGAGCTTCACCGATCAGCTGCTGCAGAGCAGTGCCAGCCGCGCGATTGTCGAAGGGGTGCTGCACATCGCGCAGGAACTGGACATGCGGGTGATCGCCGAAGGCGTGGAGACCGAACTCCAGGCCGAGCGACTGCGCGCCATCGGCTGCGCCTTCGGCCAGGGCCATCTCTTCTCGCCGGCCGTCGGCTTCGAACGGGCGACCGAGATGCTACAGGCTGCGAGACCGCCCTTGCCCGCGCAGGGCCGCGCCGCCGCGGGCGGTGCCTCGGATCCGGCGCTGCTCCACTAACGGGCGCACACCGCGCAGGAAAAAGGGCCGGAGGATCGATCCCCCGGCCCAGTGCTTTCCTCCCCAGGAAAGTCAGAAGCGGGTGCGCAGCGTGATGCCGTAGGTGCGCGGCTCGGCCAGATAGGCCGAGAAGAGCTGGCGGCCGCCCGGATATTTGGGATCGATGAAGGGGGCGCTGGCCGCGCCCTCCTGGAAGGGCGAATTGAACACCACCTGGGTGTAATTCTGGTTCAGCAGGTTCTGCGCCCAGAATTCGATCGCCCAGCGCTCGTCCTTGCCGCGCACGCCGATGCGGCCGTTGACCAGCGTGAAGCCGTCCTGGATCTTCTGCGGGAAAAGGTCCGATCCGGTATTGAAGTCGCCGGTCATGCGGGTGTCGAAATAGATGAGGCCGCTGAGACCCGAATTGCCGAGCCGCGGGGTCCAGGCGACCGACGCGGTGGTGACGATTTCCGGCGCGTTGGACAATTGCTTGCCCGGCAGCAACCGCAGGGCCTGGTCCAAGGGGGCGCCGGTGTCGCTGCCGACCAGCTGGTCGCGATAATGGGTGTCCGCATAAGTGAGGCCCAAGCCTACGCGGAAATCCCGCGCGGGCACCAGCGAGGCTTCGAGTTCGACGCCCTGCGAGACGACGCCATAGCCGACATTGGACGCGGTGCAGGATCCGGTGGTCGACGCGGCGGCGTTGAAGTTGCTCGCGGCGGTGAACTTGCTCTGGTCGCGATCGCCGCCGTTCAGGCCGGCGGTGCAGCCGTTGATGTTCTGCACCAGGAAGACGGTACCGTTGAAGGTGTTGAGCTGGAAGTTCTTGAACTGCTGCCGGAACGCCGACACGTTGAGGCTGAACTTGGGCGTGGAGTATTTCAGGCCGATCTCGAACGCGTCGTTGGTTTCCGGCGCAAACTGGAGCCCCTTCACCAGCGCCTGCGCGCCGCCCAGCGAGGCGAAGGGCAGGATCGGCACCTTGAGCGCAGACTTGTCGAGGTTGAAGCCGCCGGCCTTGTAGCCGCGCGAGAAGCTGCCATAGACAAGCAGATCGTCGGTCGGCTTGTACGACAGGATCGCGGTGCCGGTGAACTGGTCTTCCTTGCGGACGTCGTGGATCGAGGCGCCGTTCAGTTCGGCCGTCGAGTTGCCCTGGCAGGACAGGCCCAGGATACCGTCGATCGTCGCGGTGAGCGATGCCACCGAACGCAGCGGCAACAGCGCGGTCTGGTTCGCCACGCAGGCGGTGTTGTCATTGCCGAAGGTGGCGTTCAGCCGCTTGCGCTCATTCGTGTAGCGGAGGCCGACGGTGAGATCCAAGCCCCTGGTCACATGGAAGATATTGTGGGTGAAGAGCGCCCAGTTGCGGCTGTTCTGCTTGAACAGGTCGCGCGTGGTGCCGCGGTCGCTGATCCCGTCCAACCGGTCGAACCCCGCATAGACCAGCGGGGACGCGGCGCCGAACAATGCCGGGCGCGCCGCAAGGCACCCTGCCGCCGCCGGATTGTACAAGGCGGCCAGCGCGCTGCCGGAGACGATGCGGCAAGTGGCGAAGCGGCCATATTGGCTGCCGAAGCGCAGGTTATCGACCAGCGTCAGATCTTCGTTGGCGAAATAGCCGCCGACCAGCCAATCCAGCTTTTCGCCGAACGCGGTGCCGTTCAGCCGCAGTTCCTGGCTGAACGTCTCGAACGCCCGCGAGGAACTGGCGTCGGCCGCACGATAGAGCAGGTCCACCGCGCTGTAATCGGTATCCGCACCCTGGCTGGAGAAGTAATTGCGGTAGCCCGTGATCGAGGTGAGCTTGACCGCGCCCAGGTTCCAGTCGAGCTGGACCGATCCGCCCCAATCCTCGGTGATGCCGCCATAGCTGCGGCCCGAGGAGACATAGAGGTTACGGCTGTACGGGTTGCTGAACGCCGCCATCGGCTGGCCCAGGTCGCGCAGCACCCGAACGATATTGTTCGCCGAGGGGCTATTGAGATCGCCGATATAAGGGTTGATCGAGGAATCGACATAGACCGCGCCGCAGCATTCTTCGTTGCGACGGGTATAGTCGCCGATCACCCGAACGCGGATGTCGCTGGTCGGCTCGAACAGCAACTGCCCGCGCAGGAAATAGCGGTCGCGGTTGTTGACGTCGCGGTTGTTCGTGACGTCGCGGTAGAAGCCGTCGCGCTTCATGTAGACGCCGTCCAGCCGCCCCGCCACGGTGGTGCTGATCGGCACGTTGACGAAGCCCTGCAGCCGGATCGTCTCGTAATTGCCATAGGTCGCCTCGGCGCCAGCCGAGAAGGTCGATTCCGGCATCTTGGAGACGATGTTGATGATGCCGGCGGAGGCATTGCGGCCGAACAACGTGCCCTGCGGCCCGCGCAGCACCTCGATCCGCTCGAGATCGCCCAGTTCGCTGAGCCCGATGCCCGAGCGCGAGCGGTACACGCCGTCGATGAACACCGCGACCGAGCTCTCGAGGCCGGGATTGTCGCCGACCGTACCGATGCCACGAATTCGCGCGGAGCCGTTGGCTTCGCTGCCGGTCGACGAGACCAGCAGCGACGGCGCCACCTGGTTGAGCGCGCGGATGTCGTTGGCGCCGGTCTGCTGCAGCGTTTCGGCGCTCACCGCCGACACCGCCAGCGGCACGTCGGCCAGCGCCTGCGCGCGGCCTTGGGCGGTGACGATGATCTCGTTATCGGACTGAATGGAACGCGCCGAGGCGTCCTGCTGGTCCTGGGGGGACTCCTGAGCATGCGCAGGCGCTGCGAGCGCCATGACGAGTGCCGGCACAGCACAGGCCGACATAAGGCGTAGCCGCATATCTTTCCTCTCCACCGAGGTTGGAGCTGTGGTTTCGCTCCATACCCGAACCTCGAATACACGCCTTAGCGTCAGCGGCGTCAAGCAAAACTAAAGTTGCAAAATGCCACTTGAATGCGATCGTTGCACCAAAGGCACAGTGTTGCCGAACCGGATCGACGCACGCACCCGGTGGCGGCGATCTGCGGCCGGATACTGCGTTGGGCGCACCCGGCCTTCTCGGTACGAACGGGGCGCCAGATGCGGCGGCAGACGGGCGGTGGCCCCGCCCCGCACCTTGGGCTACACTCCGCGCCTTCCGGGGAGGGGGCCGCATGACATTCCACCACCGCGCCGTGCCGATCGTGCTCGCTGCCGTGCTGATCGACTCGATCGGCTTCGGCGTCATCCTGCCGGTCCTCCCCCGGCTCATCGTCACGCTGTCGCATGCCAGTCTCGACGATGCCGCGCGGATCGGGGGCTGGATGCTCGCCGCCTTCGCCATCGCGCAGTTCTTCGCCGGGCCCGTGCTGGGATCGCTCGGCGACAGCATCGGGCGCCGCCCGGTGTTGCTGGCCTCGATGGCGGCATTCGCGATCGACTATCTGCTGATGGCCGCGGCGCCGACGATCGGCTGGCTCTTCGTCGGCCGGGTCGTCGCGGGTATCGCGGGCGCGGTCTATGGCCCCGCCAACGCCGTGCTCGCGGACGTCACCCCGCCGGAGAAGCGCGGTGCGACCTTCGGCCTGATGGGCGCCGCGTTCGGGATCGGCTTCATCCTCGGGCCCGCGATCGGCGGGCTGCTCGCCGGCTTCGGCCCGCGCGCGCCGTTCATCGCAGCCGCGGCGCTCGCCGGGGCCAATGCGCTGTGGATCCTGGTGCTGCTGCCCGAGACCATCGCACCGGAGCGGCGGCGCCCGTTCCGGCTTCGCGATTCCCATGTCTTCGCCGCCTTCCGCCCGCTGTTTGCGGCAGGCAAGGCCAAGCCGCTGCTGCTCGCGGCGTTCCTCTGGCAACTGGCCCATATGGTCTATCCCGCCACCTGGGCCTTTTTCGGCGAGATCGCGCTGGGCTGGAACGAGCGGATGATCGGCGCCTCGCTCGCCGCCTCCGGGATCTGCATGGCGCTGGTGCAGAGCTTCGTCACCGGCCGTGCGATCGCGGCCTGGGGCGAGGAGCGGACGGTGGTGCTGGGCATGCTCGCCGGCGGGTTGGCCTTTCTCGGCTATTGCTTCGCCCGCGAAACGTGGATGGTGTTCGCCATCATCCCGTTCGCAGCTTTCCAGGGGCTGGCCTTTCCCTCCGTCAACGCGCTGCTTTCCCGGATGGCCGACCCGTCGCGGCAGGGCGCGCTGCAGGGCGGGATGGCGGCGCTGGGCAGCGTCGCGCTGATCCTGGGGCCGTTGATCCTGAGCCAGGCACTGGCCTTGGGTGCCGAGCACGGCTTCCGGGGCGGCAACTTCGCCGTCGCCGCCCTGCTCGCACTGGCCGCGCTGCTGCTGATCGAATGGAAGGTCGTGCCCCGAGTGCAGCGGATACGCGCCGGATAGGCGACAATTTGCGACACTTTGCCGCCGGGCATGACAAACCCGTGCGACAGGCATTGACGAAACGAGAAGCGCGCCGGGGCCATTGCGCTCCCCCACCCCGGCGCTTCACCCTTTGGAGTTTCCGATGCTGAAACCTCTTCTCATCGCCACGCTCGGCGCTTCGCTGCTCGCGGGCACGGCCGTCGCCGCTCAGGTCGAGCCGCAGGACGCGCCGCGCGGCCCGCTGGCAATGGCGGATCGGAACAATGACGGCGTCGTCACCCGCGAGGAAATGCTCGCCGGGGTATCGGCGCGCTTCGCCGCGATGGACACCAACCATGACGGCAAGGTCACCCCGGAAGAGCGCGCCGCCGCCCGGGCACAGACGACCCCCCGCATGGCGCCCAGGGGCGAACTTACGCTCGCCGACGAGCAGGCCCGCGCCACCCGCATGTTCGGCATGATCGACACAAACCACGACGGCAAGATCGATGCGGCCGAGCGCAAGGCGGCAGCGAGCCGCCTGATGCGCATGCGCGGCGGCGGCTGGCGCGACCGCCAGGGCCCGCCCGCCGGCGACATGCCGCCG
>JAPJRE010000156.1 GCA_030824725.1 Sphingomonas sp. | reverse complement strand
CCCCCCCCCGGGGCGGGGGGCCGCTCCCTTTGTGTATCCCCCCCCGGGGGGGGGCCACCCCCCCCCCCCCTCGACACTGCCTTCGAACCTGCCTGGATCGACTCGGCATTCGAACAGATGCATCGGGACCTGCTGGTCGCGCAGTGCCATCTGCTGATGGGCCTGGCCGATCCCGCCGCCGCCCGCCGCGCGCTCGCCTTTCCGGATCGCATCGCCGCGCTCAAGCCGCTGCTGCGCCTGCTGCTGCTGCAGATCCTCAACGCCTCCGCCTATCACGAGGGCTTCATGCTGCGCGGCGTGTTCTTCACCGGTGCTACGCCGGAGGACGGCACCGCGCCGCTGGCGCTCGGCGGCCCGGATATGGAGGACGCCGCCGATAGTGACTCAACCGCGGTGCCGGCCGCCCCCGTGCCGGCGCCCCAACCGCTCGCGGCGGCCTTGTTCAATGACAAAGTCTTTCCCGAGCATGGGCTGGCCCAGCCGGCCTATGGCGAGCGCACGCGGCGGCACCGGATGATCGCACGGACGCGCTGGGCGCTGGCCGCGGCGGCAGTCGCCTTCCTCGCCGGCATCACGATCCTGGCAGTCCGCTCGCACGATCGGCTCGCGCCGGTCGCGAAACTGCTGGCGACGATCAACGACAAGGGACACGGCGCGGGCAAGCCGATCGCGCCGGGCCGCGAGGCGACGTGCAGCTGGTCGACCATCGACAGCAATACCGCCATCGAGCTGCTGCGCGACCTCGCCGCCCTCCAGGTCGATCGCCTGGAGAGCCTGCTGGCACCGACCTCTTTTCTCACCGGCACCACCGCGCACGTCCGCGAAGCGATCGGCACCAGCGTCCAGAGCGTGATCTTCACCGCGCTGGCGCAGCGGATGACCACCGAAGCCGGCATCCGCGATCGCCTCTACCAGGGCCTGCCGCAGCCGGGCGAGGCCGGCTTCTGGCCCGCCTTCGTCGCCAATGTCCGGGCGTTCGACGCCAAGTATGTCGTGTTGACCGAAGTCGGCCCCAGCCAGGTGGCATCTCCCCGGCTCATCAAGCGCTTCGGCGAGGTGGCGAACTATGCGCTGGACGAGAACCTGCCCGATCTGGCGCAGCGCGACCAGCTCTACGCCGCGGCGATCGCCGCCCAGACGATCCCCTGCGTCCGGCCCGGCGAGGCCAAGCGCATCGTCGAGCGGCTCGTCGGCCAGGCCTATCTCGACGCGCTGCAAGGCTGGTATCGTGACGATCCCACGGTGCAGCGCATCCTGAGCATCGATGCCGAGTTCGGGACGGAAGCCGCGCTGAAGCCGCCGGTCAGCGACGATGGCCGGGCGGCGGCCGCGGTCGCGCTGGCGCGGTTGCAGCGCCTGTCCACCGCGCTCGACGATCTCGCGGCGCGGCTGCCGAACGCGGTGCACGCGCCCTGGGCGGGCGACCCGCTGAACCCGCAGCTGCCCGACACCCGGCAGCTTGCCGGCCTCTTCCTCGTCGATGCCAATGCGACCGACCGCATCGCCGCCCAGTCCCGCGCGCAGGCCATCGCATGGATCGGCAGGATCCAGACCGCCCGCCTCGCCGGTACGCCGCTGCTGCAACTCGGCCAGCAACGTCCTGTCGCCGCGACTCTGCCGGCGAATGCCGCGGAGGTCGCGCCCGTCGCCGCTCCCGCACCTGCAGCAGCACCGGCCGTGGCCGCGGCGCCTGCGCCACCCGCCGGGCCCGCGCTCTCCGCCGCGGCGAGCGGCACCCAGGCGATGCTGCACGACGTGTTCGCCCAGCCCTTCGCGCATCTGGCGGACACCGCGACGCTGCCGGTGCCCAAGGGTCTGTGGGATCTGCCGCGTCTCCAGACGTTCGAGCAGCTCGCAAGGAAATATCTCGACTTCCGCGACACCGTGCCCGCCGCCGTGCCGCAACCGATCGTCCTTGCCACCGCCGCAGCCGTCCGCGCCCGCGTCGGCCACTATGTCGCGATCGGCACGATTGCCTCGACCGTGAAGGCCACGCCCTCCTCGACCATCGAAGCGACCAACTTCGTGCTTGCGCTGCCGACGCTACAATCGCTGCGCCAGATGCTCCGCGATTTCGGGGAATGGGAAGGCGCGTCCCGGATCGCCACCGCGATCAACAGCGAAGCGGCCGATGTCTTCAAGGCGGCCCGTGCCGACCGCGATCGTGACGGCGGCCCCTATGCGGTCGATCGCGACGGACTGGCGGCGTGGCGCGGCCAGGGCTCGCTCGCCGCCAGCGCCTTCGCCACGGGGACGGTCGAGAACCTCAAGGCGACCCTGCCGCAGCGCCGCGCCTGGGTGGCACAGATCGCGCGCAGCCGGGTGGCGCCGGTGGTCGCCTATGCGCTGGATCCGATCAATGCAGCGCCGATCGATCTCGTCGCCGAGGCACAACGCTGGTCGGCGATATTGCGCACCATGGAAGGCTATGACGCGGGACCCGGGCCGACCAATTCGCTGGCCCTGCTCGAACGGTTCATGACCGTCGATCTCGATCAGCTGCAGGCGCAGGGATGCGCCAATGTTGGCCGGGTGACGGCGCGCGGCGGCGACTATTTCGCCAACCAGCAGCTGCGGATCAGCGCCGAGATCTTCCGCCGGTGCCGCCCCGCCGTGCTCGCCGATCTCGTCGCCCGCTATGCACGGCTGCGCGATGCCTTCCAGGTCATGCTCGCCGGCCGATTCCCCTTCGGCCCGGCCGACGCACCCGATGCCGATCCCGCCCAGGTCCGCGCCTTCTTCCAGCGCTTCGGTGCGCAGATCGGGCCGCTCAAGGCCGCACTCGAGGACGTCCGCATCGGCAGCGGGGCCGCGGCCGAGCTCGGCCGGCTGTTCACCGCACAGGCGGCACTCGCGCCGATGCTCGCCGGCAACGATGCATCGCCGCTGCGTTACCAGGCAGGCGTGCAGTTCTTCACCGATCCCCAGTTCGCGAGCGGCCAGGACCAGGTGATCGAGGCGACCATCGGCACGCCGTTCAGCCGCGCGGCGACCAACGGCGCGGCGTACTTCGTCTGGAATGTCGGCGAGCCGCTGGTCGCGCGGTTCCGCTGGGCGAGCAACGCGCCCAGCCTGCCGCTGGCCGGGCTGGC
Source organism: Sphingomonas sp. (assembly GCA_030824725.1). Classification (GTDB taxonomy): domain Bacteria; phylum Pseudomonadota; class Alphaproteobacteria; order Sphingomonadales; family Sphingomonadaceae; genus Sphingomonas. The sequence goes on along the minus strand of JAPJRE010000156.1, from coordinate 5,618 downwards.
GGTGCCGAACGGTCCCTGCCGCCCCGCGCCGAACGGCGCCTGGGCGACGGCGCGCACGCCCGGCGCCTGGGCGCTGCTGCGCCTGCTCCGCAGCCAGCGCGGCGACCCCGATGAGGCCGCGGCGGCGAGTGGCTATCCGGTCGCTTATGGCTTCGACCTTTGCGCCAACCTCGCCAGCGCGGTGGGCGGTGACGCGCCGATGCCGCGGGCCCGCGTCCTGCTGCGGCTGACGCTGTCGGCACCGCCTGCCGCTCCCGACAAGCCGGCCTTGCCGATCGTGCTGCCCGGCTTTCCCGTCGCGCTGCCCGCGCTCGAATCCGCGACGAGGAAGAGCCGGTGAGCGCCCGCGTCGACGCCCTTCTGCGGCCGGTGCCGGGCGACGCGCCGTGCGGCGTCGACCTGCGAGGCTCGGCACACTACGCCGCGATCCTCGAGGGGCGCCGCCACGACGATCCCAGCCTGCCGCGCGGGATCTGGGATGCGCCGCTCCGCATCGCCGACTGGCCGAAGGTGGCGGCGCTGTGCAGCGAAGCGCTGGGCGAGAGCAAGGACCTGCGGCTCGCCTGCTGGCTGGCCGAGGCCTGGACCCGCTGCGACGGATTCGCCGGCGCTGCTGACGGCTTCGCGCTGATCGGCGGACTGTGCACGCGCTATTGGGGGCAGCTCCAGCCGCGCGACGACGAGTACCAGCTCGGCGCGCTCGAATGGCTGCTGCGCCACCTGCCGCCGACCCTGCGGCAGGTGCCGATCCTCGCCGCCGCGCCGCCGCGCGACCAGCCGCTCAGCTGGGCGGACCTGATGCTCGCCGAACGGCTGGAGCAGATCCGCCAGCGCGATCCCGCCGCCGCCGCCCGCGCGGAAGCCAATGATGCGCCAACGCGCACGGCCTTCGCCGCGGCGCTGGCGCAGAGCGACGTCGCGCTGCTGGAAACCCACCGCCGGACGGTCGATGCGGCATGGGCGGCGGCGCAGGCGATGGCCGCGGACTTCGGCGCCGCGGGCATCGTCGACGTGCCCGCTCTCGAACCGATCGAGACCATCCTCCGCTCCGTCTCGCGCTTTTTTGCGGCCGAACTCGCGGCGCGCCCGCAGGCGGCGAAACCCGCGCCCGCTGTCCAGCCCGTGCCCGCGCCGCCGGCGTTCGCACCGCCACCCGCGTCGATCGTCCCGGCCGCGCCCGCCGCGCTGTCGAGCCGAGCGGAGGCCTATCGCCTCATCGCCGAGGTCGCGACCTTCCTGGCGGAGGTCGAACCCCACAGCCCCGTACCCTATGCGCTGGCCATTCTCGCTGGGTGGGAGCGGATGCCCCTGCCGGACATCGAGGCTTCGCTCGCTGCCGATGGCGGCGACATCGCGTTGCTGCTGGAGGCAATTGGCATGGCCTCGCGCCACGACTAGGTGAAATAGCGCTCAAATACCGTGCGCGTTTCATCGCAGCGCGGATTCTAGGTTGCAAAGTTATGGTGGCTATGATCATTGTTGGTAGGGCGATCAAATAAACATCTCTGATTCTCTCTGATTCCACCTTGTCGGTCCTTTATGGGGGATGTGCGATGGGCAACAGTATTCAGCACAGGATCGGTCGGAACAGGCCGCCACGCGTCCAGATCACCTATGATGTGGAGACGGGTGGAGCGATCAAGAAGCAGGAATTGCCGTTTGTCGTCGGCATCATGGCAAATCTCTCCGCTCCGGAAAACGATGCGCACCCGACCAAGCTGACACATCCGGATCGCAAGTTCGTGGAAATAGACCGGGATACCTTTGCCGCCTATCTCCAGTCGCTTTCGCCGAAGGTGAGGGGGAAAGCGGGCGACGAGTCCTGGGAGGTCAAAATCACCTCCATGGACGATTTCAGCCCGACGAACCTGGTCAACATGGACAAGGTCGGCGTGCTGAAGAACCTGTACGAAAAGCGACGGTATATCCGTGACTTGCTGACCAAATTGGACAGCAATGACAAGGCGCAGGCGGCACTGAACGCGGCCTATCTCGAACAGGGCCTGCCCGCGCTGATCAGCCAGGCTGCAGCGGCCAAGGCGGAGGCGGAGGCGAAAGAAGAGGCCGAGAAGGCCGCAAAGGAGGTTGCGGAGGACGGCGGGGCTGCGCCCGCGCCTGCCGCTTCCTGACGGTTCCTGTCCATCGCCTGCCGGATAAAGCGCAGGCGCAGGCGCATCGCTGAGGCGGCGCGCAACCAAGCGAGGGGATGATCATGGTTGATGCACCGAATCCGCTGACCGTCCAGACCTATCTCGAGACCCTCCGCATCCCGGACGACAGCAAAGAGACGCTCAACGGCCTCAAGATGATCGTGGCGCTGGACGGCGAGAAGCACCTGACGCCGGTTGCCGACAGCGAGGAAGGGCCACGCGACCTGACCAGCGCGCTGCAACTCATGCTGGACCGCCTGGACCACGAGATCAGCACGCGGCTGGATGCGGTCCTGCACGATCCGGCATTCCAGAAGCTGGAGGCAACGTGGCGCGGCCTCCATCACCTGGTGTTCAACACCGACACCTCGGTGCGGCTCAAGCTGCGCGTGCTCGACGTGACCGAGAAGGAACTGCGCGACGACTTGGCGCGCGCAGTCGATTTCGACCAGTCGGCGCTGTTCAAGAAGGTCTATGAAGAGGAATATGGCACGCTGGGCGGCAAGCCCTATGGCCTGCTCGTCGGCGATTTCGCATTCGATCGCTCCCCGCCGTCGCAGGATTTCCTGCGCAACATCGCGCAGGTGGCCGCGGCCGCGCATGCGCCCTTCATCGCCGCGGCGTCGCCCAACCTGTTCGATCTGGAGAGCTTCCGCGATTTGCCGAAGCCGCGCGACCTGGCCAAGATCTTTGATTCGGTGCTGATGACCAAGTGGAACGCGTTCCGCAAGTCCGAAGAAAGCCGCTACGTCGCACTCACCCTGCCGCGCGTGCTGATGCGGCTTCCCTATGATCCGATCGACAATCCGGTCGAGGGGCTCGATTATTCCGAATATATCCGCTCGGCAGATGCGCGCCCTCCGCTGGTGAAGAAGGGCGAGGAGCAGAAACCCGATCTCACCGATCCCACGCCGGACAAATATCTCTGGGGCAACCCGGCCTGGTTCCTCGCGCAGCGGGTCACCAACGCCTTCTCGCTGTACAGCTGGACCGCGGCGATCCGCGGGGTGGAAGGCGGCGGCAAGGTGGAGGATCTTCCGATCTCCAAGTTCCTCACCCCCGCGGGCGAGAACGCGATCATCATCCCGACCGAGGTGTCGATCACCGATCGTCGCGAGAAGGAGCTGAGCGATCTCGGCTTCATGTCGCTGGTCTATTGCAAGGGCGAGAATTACGCGGCCTTTTTCGGCGCACAGACGGTCAACAAGCCCGAGGAGTATATGGCCGCCTCGGCGACCAGCAACGCCCAGCTTTCAGCGCGGCTGCCCTATATCCTCAACACGTCCCGCTTCGCGCACTTCATCAAGGTGATGATGCGCGACCGCGTCGGCAGCTTCATGACCAAGGAAAACGTCGAGTCCTATCTCACCAACTGGCTGAGCAACTATGTGCTCGACAAGGACAATTCGGGGCAGGAGCTGAAGGCGAAATATCCGCTGCGCGAGGCGCGGATCGACGTCACCGACGTGCCGGGCCAGCCCGGCAGCTACAATGCCACGGTCTTCCTGCGCCCGCATTTTCAGCTCGAAGGGCTGTCGGCCTCGCTGCGGCTGGTGGCGGAGCTGCCGGCGCCGGCCGCCGCCTGATAGCGCCCTGGCCTCCCACTTGTAGAAGGAGCAGCTCCGATGGGAATGAATGCGTTCATCAAGTTCACCGAACCGGAGATCAAGGGCGAATCCACCGACAGCAGCCATTCGGAGGAAATCCAGGTTCTGTCATGGAGCCACAGCTTCAATCAGCCGACCAAGGCGGTGCGCAGCTCGGCGGGCGGCGGCACGGTGGAACAGGCGAACCACTCGGATTTCACCTTCTCCAAATACACCGATGCGGCCACCGACGATCTGCTCCAATATTGCTGGAACGGCAAACAGATCGGAAAGGCCGTGATGCAAGTCTATCGTGCCGACGGCAACAAGGAAGCAATCCTCTATCTCCAGGTGGAGATGGAGGACATTGTCATCAGCAACGTCAGCATCGGCGGCGGGCAAGGCGACCTGCCGACCGAAAATATCTCGCTGGCCTATGGCAAGGTGACCTATTCCTACAAACCGCAGAAACCGGACACCGGCAATGTCGGCGGACAGCAGGTCATCGCGCACGATCTGATCACGCAGGTCGTGTCGTAAGAACGCCGCGAGGTGGCGACCGCACCCCGCGCGCTGCTGTTCGACCGGCTCCGCTGTGCGCCGCCGGGCGCTGGAATCCGCGGTCGTTCCTTCGTGCGTGACACAATCACCTTGGTGCAGCACGAGGCCTCGGTATTCGAGCAGCTTGACTGGTTGCTCAACACCCGGGCGACGTGGTCAGCCGATGCGCTGGACACGCGCACGCGGGACGGGGTGCGCTCGACCATCGACTATGGGCTGCCCGATCTCAGCCTCTATCCGCTCGGCAATAGCCAGGCGATGACCCGCCTGAGCCGGCATCTGGAAGAGGTGATCGCCTGTTACGAGCCGCGCATCGTCGCGCCGAGGGTTGCGCTGGAACGGAGCGCGCGCCGCGACGTCATGCGCGTCGCCGTCTCCGGCACGCTGCGCTTCGAAGGGCGGGAGCATCCGCTCCAGCTGCGCCTCACGCTCCAGGTCGAGCAGGGCAGTTCCGATGCTGGCTGACGGCAATCTGCTGCATTATTATTTCGCCGAGCTCACCGCGCTGCGCGAGGAAGGGCGCAGCTTCGCGGGGCAGCATCCCGAAATCGCCGGCGCGCTCGATCTCGGCGGCACCCGGGAGCAGGATCCGCAGGTTGCGCGGCTGGTCGAATCCTTCGCCTTCCTCACCGCACGGATCCGGCGCGAGTTCGACGCGGGCTTCCCGCTGGTTCCCTCGGCGCTGCTCGAACAGCTCTACCCCCAGCTCGCAGCACCACTGCCGGCGATGGGGATAGCGCGGTTCGAGGTCGCCCCCGCCAAATATGCGCTGCTGCAGAACGTAACGGTCCCGCGCGACACGGCGCTGTTCGCGCGGCTCGATCCGACGGTCGATTGCCGCTTCCGCACCAGCAGCGCGTTCACGCTCTGGCCGCTGGTGACGCGCGACGCGAGGATGCGCGCGCCCGGGGACCTCGACATGCCCGGCATCGGCACCGACGTTCTCTCGGCACTGCAGGTCACGCTGGAGTGCAGCGGCGACCTCGATTTCACCAAGGTGAAGCCGGGCAAGCTCCGCTTCTTCCTGGATGGCGACACTGCCACGCGCTTCGCGCTCTATGATCTGCTCGGCGCCCATTGCGTCGGCGTGGTCGCGACCGACGCCAAAAGCCAGCCGCGGCGCGCGCCCGAGCTCACCGTCCGCCCGATCGGCTTCGATCCCGAGGAGGCGATCCTGCCGCTGTCGCGGACCGGGCTGCATGGGCATCGGCTCCTCCAGGAATATTTCGCCTTTCCGGCCAAGTTCCTGTTCTTCGAACTCGAGGGCTTCGATCCCGCCAGTTACGGCGATGCCGATGCGGTGACGCTGACCTTCCTGTTC
>JAPJRE010000155.1 GCA_030824725.1 Sphingomonas sp. | reverse complement strand
CCCTGCGCACAACCCTAACCGACGGCGATCAGCCGAGGCTGCTGAGTACCTTGTCGACACGATCCAGTGTGAACGGCTTGGAGAGCACCGGCCGGTCGCGATGCGGTTGGGCGATGCTGTCGTCGGCGCCGCCGGTCGCGAGCACGAAGGGGATGCCAAGTTCGGCGAGCTTATCGGCGATCGGCCAGCTCTGCTCGCCGCCGCGCAGGTTGACGTCGAGGATCGCCGCATCGATGCCACCCGCCCCGATCCGATCCAGCGCCTCGGCGACATTGTCGGCGGTGCCTGCCGGCACGCGATCCAGTGCATCGAGGAAATCCTCGAGCATCATCGCGATCAACGGCTCGTCTTCGACGATGAGAATGTTACGCGGACCCTGCATGCTGCCCCCTTTGCAGGAAAAGTTATTTCATGCCAAGCACTTATTTGGCCACCAAGATCTCCTGAACCGCTTCTGCAAGTTGTTGCACGGAAAAGGGTTTAGGGAGAAAGGCGACATTGTCGAGATCGATCGAACGACGCAATTGTTCCTCGGCATAGCCCGACATGAACAGGATCGGCAAATCGGGCCAGCGTTCGCGGACCTTGCGGGCCATGCTCGGGCCGTCCAGCACCGGCATCACCACGTCGGAGACGAGCAGGTCGGGCTTGTCCATCGTCTCGATCGTTTCGAGCGCGACCTCGCCATTTTCGGCGGTGACCACCGAATAGCCCTGGCGGGCCAGCGCGCGCTCGGCAATGGCGCGGACCATGTCCTCGTCCTCGACGACGAGGATCGTGCCCGAACCCCACAGGTCGGCGGGCCTTTCCTTGACCACCGGCAGCTTGGCCACCGCGGCCTCGGGCGCGGTATGCACCGGCAGGTAGATGGTGAACGCCGCGCCGCCGCCGGGATTGTTATCGGCGAAGATATAGCCGCCCGACTGCTTGATGATGCCGTACACGGTCGACAGGCCCAACCCGGTGCCCTTGCCCACTTCCTTGGTGGTGAAGAAGGGCTCCCAGATCTTGGGCAGGATCTCGGGCGGGATGCCGGTGCCCGTGTCCGAGATTCGCAGCGCGGTATAGTCGCCGACCGGCAGCACGTCGTCGTCCATCCGACGGACATCGGCGGAGGAGACCGCCAGCGTCTCGATCGTCAGCGATCCGCCGCCGCTCGGGTTCTTGCTGAGCATCGAGTCGCGGGCATTGACGGCGAGATTGACCACGACCTGCTCAAGCTGCCCCGGATCGGCGCGCACCGGCCCCAGGTTGCGGCCGTGCTTGACGTCGAGCGACACCGTCTCGCCGAGCAGCCGCTTGAGCAGGTTGGAGACCTCGGAGATGATGTCGGGCAGCTGCAGCACCTGCGGCCGCAGCGTCTGCTGGCGCGAGAAGGCGAGCAGCTGGCGGGTCAGGCTGGCGGCGCGGTTCGAATTGGCGCGGATCTGCTGGATGTCGTCATAATCGCTGTCGCCGGGCGAATGGCGCATCAGCATCAGGTCGCAGTGCCCGATGATCGCGGTGAGGATATTGTTGAAATCGTGCGCGACGCCGCCGGCGAGCTGGCCCACCGCCTGCATCTTGGTCGCCTGGGCGATCTGGCGCTTGAGCTTGCCCTCCTCACCCGAGTCCCTGAGGCTCAGCAGCACCGCCGCATCGCCAAGTCCGCGCGCGCCGGCAATGGTGATCGCCACCGGCTCTTCCGAGGCATCCTTCAGCCGGACCGTGATCTCAAGCGATTGGGGTGCGCCGCCGGCGAAGCGGCGGACCGCATCGGCCAGCGTCGCCTTGTCCTCTCGCACCACCAGGTCGCCGGGATAGAGCGGCGGCGCGGCGGGATGGACACGCGCGGTGCGAACGAACGCGTCGTTCATCATCAGGAAGCGGCCGTCTCGGTCGATCAGCGCGAGCCCGGTCGGCAGCAGCGAGATGAGCGAATGGACATGCGTCGAGGCGCTTCCCGCCAGTGCCGGCGCGGCGAGCACCGCCGGTTCCTCGTCGAGCAGCGCGACCAGCAACGGCGCCTCGTCGCCTTCGAGGAACGGGATCTGCAGCACGCGGAGCGGCGTGCCTTCCATGCCCTCGCGCTGGAACCGCACCTGGCCGATCGAATCGGTCATCAGCAGCCCGGCAAAGTCGCGGCCCTCCGCGACGGGATCGGCGCTGCCGAGCGCGCGGTGGCGGAAGACGCGGTTGGCAGAACGGACTCTGCCATCGGGGGCGACCAGCACCACCATCACGCCTGCCCCACCCAGTCGATCGCCGGTCGGGCCGGCGAGCAGACCCTGCACCTGCACGGCCAGGTCCAGCGCATGGATGCCGATGAACCGCCACACCAGCGATTCGTCGCCAACGCGGACCACCCGCACCGCCACCTGCGCGCCGAACACCTGGATGTCGCTGCAGTGGCTCTCGCCATCGCGCCAGGCGGCGCGCGCGCACGCACCGAGCGCGCGCTCGCCATCGTCGCCGATCGGTAGATTGGGCGGGGTAGGCCAGCCGCCGAACAATGCCTCGTAGCGCGGGTTGGCGCAGACCATGCGACCGCTGCGGTCGGTCACCGCCAGTGCGTCGTCGCTCGCCGAGGCGAGTGCGTGGGCGATCGCCCAATCGGTATAGCGTTCGATGCTGGTCGTCGGCGAACGGAACAGCCGCCCCATCCCGAGCATCACGCCGGCCGCGAGCAAGGCGGCAGCGAGAAAGCCCATCGCGATGGCGCGATCGTTGAGGCTCGCCAGGATGACGCCGGCAGCCGCCACGCCGGTGACCACCACCGCCACAATCGGCAACAGCAGGGACGGCTTGGGCAATTCGGCGTCGGGCAGACTAGCCATCGTTCACCGATGTTCCGTCCCCGCCTCAGCGTCAAGCGCCGATCGCGTCCGTTCGGATCCTGGAAGCGTCAGCCGCGATGCGCAGCGTGGCGAAGCAGCAGCCGCCGACGCCGCTTGCGCAGGATCCACCAGCGCCACAGGAGCCCGCTGCCGAAATAGCCGAGCACCGCGAGCGCGATCGCAATCGTCACCAGCCCGGTCAGCGTCGCGGGGCCGGCCTGGTGCAGCAGCCAGTCGAGCCAGCCGGGCGCATCGCCATTCAACACCTCGTGCGCGGCGCGCGGGCCGAGCATCCAGCTGCCGAGCCAATAGGCAGCAACCCACAGCGGCGGTGTCGTGACGGGGTTGGTGAAGAAAGTGGTGGCGGCCGCCGCCGGGATGTTCGCGCGCAGCGGCAGCGCCAGCAGCGCCGAAGCCGGGATCTGCCCCATCGGAACGAGAACGCCGGTGAGCATCCCGAGCGCGACGCCGCGCGGCACCGACCGGCGGGTGAACCGCCAGAGCGAGGAATGCATCACCCGCGCCGTCACCGGCTTCAGGAGCCGGCTGGATTCGATCGATTCGCGGCTGGGCACCGCCTTGTCGGCCAGCCGGCGCAGGCGGCTCTGCGTCGCCACCTCAGCCGCGGTCCCGGAGGATGCGCGACTGCTCGCGCTTCCAGTCACGCTCCTTGATGGTCTCGCGCTTGTCATGCGTCTTCTTGCCCTTCGCCAGCGCCAGCTCCACCTTCGCACGCCCCTTGCCGTTGAAATAGACGGACAGCGGGACCAGCGTCATGCCCTCGCGGGCGACGGCGCCATGGAGCTTGTTTATCTCGCGCTCATGAAGGAGCAATTTACGCGGCCGCTTCGCCTCGTGGTTGAAGCGGTTGCCATGACTGAACTCGGGGATGTTGGCGTTGACCAGCCACACCGCCTCGTCCTTCACCTCGGCATAGGCCTCGGCGATCGAGCCCTCGCCGAAGCGCAGCGACTTCACCTCGGTGCCGGTAAGCACCAGGCCGGCTTCGTAGGTCTGCTCGATGAAATAGTCGAAGCGGGCGCGCCGGTTCTCGGCGACGGTCTTCACTTTGTCGAAGGTAGCGGGACGCGGACGGGCCATAAGACCGCGGGATGTAGGGATGGTCGGACCGGAGCGCCAGACGTTTGTTGGCGCTCCGGTCCGTTCCTCAGACCAGGCCGGCGAATTCGAGCGCGGCGTCGACCGCCTTGCGGCTCGCCTCGCCCGCTTCGGTCATCGGCAGGCGAAGCTCCTGCGGGAAGCCCGGGCGCACCCGGCCCATCGCATGCTTGACCGGCCCCGGCGAGGCATCGGTAAACATCGCGATGTGAAGTGGATAGAGCTTGTCGTGCAACGCCAGCGCCTTGGCGTTGTCGCCCGCTGCCCAGGCCGCCTGGAACTCGGCGCACAGCTTCGGCGCGACATTGGCCGTCACCGACACGCAGCCGACGCCACCCATCGCGTTGAACGCCAGCGCCGTCTCGTCATTGCCCGAAAGCTGGACAAAGCCGGTGCCGCAACCGCCGCGCTGTTCGGAGACGCGGCTGAGGCTGCCGGTCGCATCCTTCACGCCGACGAACGTCTCCGGAAACGCCTTGACGATCCGCGCCATGGTGGCGGGCTGGATGTCGGTGACGGTGCGGCCGGGCACGTTGTACAGCACGATCGGCAGGTCGGTCGCCTCCGCCACTGCGGCGAAGTGGCGGAAGATGCCTTCCTGGCTCGGGCGGTTGTAATAGGGCGGCACCATCAGCGCGGCATCGGCGCCGGCATCCCTGGCGGCATGGACGTTGTCGATCGCCACCTTGGTGTCGTTCGAGCCGGCGCCGGCAAGGATCTTCACCCGGCCTTTCGCCTGATCGGCACAGACCCGCACGATGTGGAAATGCTCGTCCTTGGGCATGGTCGCTGCCTCGCCGGTGGTGCCGCAGGGCACCAGCGCGGCCGAGCCTTCGGTAATCTGCCATTCGACGAGCGCGCGGAAATCCTCCTCCGCGAACGCGCCGTCACGGAACGGCGTCACGAGCGCAGGGATCGATCCAGAAAACATCGCGCGGAATCATCCTCTTTTTCGGTAGAAACGGGGTGGCAGATACGGGCGGATCTCCTATCATGTCCAGATGGTCGGTACGGTACTCAAAGGCGCGTTGTTGTTCGCCGGTGTTTCGGGACTGGCGGCCTCCTCGCAGGTGACCCCTGCGATGCTGGCGGCCCTGGCGGGCGGCTTCGTGCCGCAGGCCCAGGCCCAGTTCGATCCGGTGGGCACGGCGCTGGTCGAATGGAAGCGCCTGCAGCAGTCGGACAATTTCGCCTTTTCCGACTATGCCAATTTCCTGCTCGCCCATCCCGGCTGGCCCGGCGAGAAGAGCAGGCGCGCGGCCGCCGAGACGATCCTCGACAACGGCGCGAACATGCCGGACCTCGCCGTCCGCTTTTTCACCCGCTTCCCGCCGATCACCCCTGCCGGCCGCCTGCGCTTCGCCGAGGCGCTCTCGGCGACCGGCCGCCGCGCCGAGGCGGAGGACCAGGCGCGCCGCGCGTGGCGCGCCGGCATCCTGCGCACCGTCGACGAGAGCAAGCTGCTCGCCTCCTTCGGTACCGCGCTCCGGCGTGCCGACCATGACGCCCGCGAGGACATGCTGCTCTGGCAGGGCGCGACCAGCATCGCGACGCGGCAACTGGCCTTCACCTCGCCCGAGCGGCGCCCGGTGTTCGACGCGCGTATCGCCTATCGCACCAACGCCGTCGATGCCTCCACCAAGGCGAGCCTCGCCGATGCTCGCGGGCAGGCCGACCATGGCTATATCGCCGATCGCGCGCGCTGGCTGGGACAGACCGGCCAGACGCAGCTGATGCGCTCGTACCTCGCCCAGCCGCGACGGATGGCGGGTTTCCCGGGCGATCCGGAGAAGTGGTACGAGGTACTGCTCTCGGCGGCGCGCGGCGCGCTGGCGGATGGGCAGTACGAGCTTGCCTATCGCATCGCCTCGCAGGTGGATGACGCCTTCCCCTCGGGCACCGACATCGGCGAGCTCTCGCTCGGCGTGCGGGACGATTATACCAGCCTTACCTGGCTCGCGGGCACGGTGGCGCTCTACAATCTCGGGCGTCCGAACGACGCGGTCGGCATGTTCGCGCGCTATGGCCGCGGCTCGAAGACGCCGGGTACCCAGTCCAAGGGCCTCTACTGGGCCGGTCGCGCCGCCGAAGCGGCCGGCAATGCGACCAGCGCGCGCACCTATTATGCAAGTGCGAGCGGCTTCCCGGACCTGTTCTACGGTCAGCTCGCGGTCGAGCGCCTCGGGCAGCCGCTGCGGGGACCGCGCGATCTCACGGGCAAGACCCCGGCGCCGGGCGCGCGCGACGCCTTTTACCGCCGCGAACTCGTCCGCGCCGCGCAACTGCTCGGCCAGATGGGCAACCGCAGCGACCAGAGCCTGTTCCTCCGCAAGATCGCCGAGGATGCGACGACCGAGGACGACCATCTCCTCGCCGCGGATCTCAGCCGCACGCTGGGCCGTCCGGACCTGGGCGTGATGGTCGGCCGCAGCGCGCTCCAGAACGGCCTGTCCGATTATAGCGCTGCGGGCTATCCGTCGGTGAAGGTGCCCGAGGGCCAGCGCGATTACTGGACGATCATCCACGCGATCGCCCGCCAGGAAAGCCAGTTCAACCGCGACGCGGTCAGCCGCGCCGGCGCCCGCGGGCTAATGCAGCTGATGCCCGGCACCGCCCGTGAGACGGCAGGCAAGCTCGGCATGGGCTATGACGCGAGCGCGCTCAACGCCGATACCGATTACAACATCCAGCTCGGATCGAGCTATTTCCAGCGGATGCTGACCTATTATGGCGGCTGCTACCCGCTCGCCGTGGCGGCCTATAACGCGGGTCCGGGCAACGTGAACAAATGGCTGCGGGCCTATGGCGATCCGCGCCTCCCCGGCGGCGACGTAATCCGCTGGATCGAACAGATCCCGATCTTCGAGACCAAGAACTATGTCCAGCGCGTGCTGGAAAATGCCGTGGTCTATGATCTGATGAACCCGTCGCTGGCGCGCAGCAAGGGCAGCGCGAATCTCAGCTGGTATCTGGGCAAGAGCCGGCCGGGCTGATAGCGCGGGCCGATCATGAACGATCGCCCCAACTATATCACGCCCGCCGGCTATGCCGCGCTCAAGGCCGAGTATGATCAGCTGTTCGGGCAGGAACGCCCCAAGCTGGTCGAGACGATTTCCTGGGCGGCGGGCAATGGCGATCGCTCCGAAAACGGCGATTACATCTATGGCCGCAAGCGGCTGCGCGAGATCGATCGGCGACTAGGCTTCCTCGCCCGGCGGATGAAGGCGGCCAAGGTCGTCGACCCCAGCCGGCAGGAGGATCGCAGCGGGGTGTTCTTCGGCGCCTGCGTGACCATCGCCGACGAGGACGACAACCACCGCACCCTCACACTGGTCGGCGACGACGAGGCCGATGCCGCCAAGGGGCTGGTCGGCTGGAACGCGCCGCTCGCCCGGGCGCTGCGTGGCGCGCGGATCGGCGACCTGCGCCGCGTGACGCTGCCCGCGGGCGAGCGCGAATATGAAGTGATGGCGATCACCTATCCCTGACGCGCCGGGGTCTGCCGGGTTTGCGGCGAACCGTGCCCCTGCCCCGCTTCCCATCTGTCCCGGACTGCTACAGATGCTCGCGGCCCGACCTCACGGGCGTGTACAAAGGGAGCGTATGGCGCAGCAGCGAATCCTGGTTTCGGGACGGGTACAGGGAGTCGGCTATCGCGACTGGGTGGTGCGCACCGCGCAGCGCGGCGGGCTCACCGGTTGGGTACGCAATCTGCGCGACGGGCGCGTCGAGGTGCTCGCCGCCGGGGAAGACACCGCGCTGGGCCTCTTCGTCGAGGCCTGCCGCGAAGGCCCGCCCATGGCGCGGGTCGAGCATGTCGAAAGCGTCGCCGTGCCCGAGGACAAGCCGCACAAGGGCTTCACCAAGCGGTTCACCGCCTGATCCCACGCGATCAGGGTTCGGCCAGCGCGCTGCAATCGCCGCCGAGATGCTGGCCGAACATCGGGCTTTCGGTGCCGAGTTCCGCCGCCGGGTCCTTGCCGATCTGGTAGCGGACGGTGCGGCCGTCGCCGGCATCAGCGTCGACGAGCCAGGCATCCCGACCATCGACCTTCGCGCTGCCGACGACCTTGAGCGTGAAGCGGCCGAGCCCCTTGTCATACTGGAAGAAGGGCAGCTCGTAGGTCTGCCCCGCGGCCAGCGGCAGCGCGGCGAAGGTCAGGCCCCACAGGTTGCCGTCCCATATGGCGCCGCGCGCGGAGACCTTCGTCTCGGCCTTGTCCGGCCGCGTCACCCAGATCGACGCGCCATCGTAGCGGACGCGGACATGCTCCACCCCGTTGCGGCGGCTGTCCATGCGGAGCGGCGTGAGGTCGGCGCGCCGCAGCACGAAATGGTCGCGCATGTCGAACCTGCCGTCGCCGACGCGCTGGTGGACGACGATGTCCCATACGGGGGTCTCGCCGTCCTTCGCGGCGCGAACGCGCTGCCAGGTCTGGCCGATCGGTTTGCCCTCGCGGGTCAGCGCATAGCAGGCGCTGCCTTCGCGCAGCCGTGCCCCATCGGGCATCGCCATGTCCGGCAACGGCGTGGCGGCGATCAGCATCAGTGCAAGCATCCTACGGCTCCCCTCTGGTCGAGAACCGTACCATAGCAGCAATACACCGTAGAAAAGCAAGCGCCGGATCAAGCCCCTCGGCTCGACCCGGCGCGTTCAGGCTCAGCGCGTCAGCTTCTTGTAGGCCAGCGCGGTGGGACGATCGGCGGCGTCGCCCAGACGGCGGCGCTTGTCTTCCTCATAGGCTTCGAAATTGCCCTCGAACCATTCGACATGGCTGTTGCCCTCGAAGGCGAGGATGTGGGTGGCGAGACGATCGAGGAAGAAGCGATCGTGGCTGATC
>JAPJRE010000154.1 GCA_030824725.1 Sphingomonas sp. | reverse complement strand
GTGTCGGGGGTGTCGAGGCCCAGGCGCATGTTGAGCTTCACGCGGCCCACGGCCGAGAGGTCGTAGCGCTCCGGATCGAAGAACAGGCCGGCGAACAGCGATTCCGCGGTCTCGAGCGTCGGCGGCTCGCCGGGGCGCATGACGCGGTAGATGTCCGACAGCGCCTGCTGGCGCTCTTCGGCCTTGTCGACCTTGAGCGTGTTGCGGATCCACGGACCGGTGGCGATGTGATCGATGTCGAGCAGCTCGATCCGGTCGATGCCGGCCTTGTCGAGCTTCTCGAGGTTCTCGGCCGAGACTTCGTCGCCGGCTTCGATGTAGATCTCGCCGGTCTGCTCGTTGATCAGATCATAGGCGCTGTAGCGGCCGAAGATTTCCTCGGTCGGGATCAGCAGCGTCTCGAGACCGTCCTTCGCTGCTTTGTTGGCTGCGCGGGGGCTAATCTTCTGGCCGGCCGGGAACACGACCTCGCCCGACTTGGCGTCGACGATGTCGAACATCGGCTTCGAACCGCGCCAGTTTTCCACCTGGAAGGGGATCTGCCAGCCGTTCGGACCGCGCAGGAAGGTGACGCGGTTGTAGAAATAGTTGAGGATCTCTTCCGAGCTCAGCCCCAGCGCGTACAGCAGGCTGGTGACCGGCAGCTTGCGCTTGCGGTCGATACGGACGTTGACGATGTCCTTGGCATCGAACTCGAAGTCCAGCCACGACCCGCGATACGGGATCACGCGCGCGGCGAAGAGATACTTGCCCGAAGCGTGGGTCTTGCCGCGGTCATGGTCGAACAGCACGCCCGGCGAACGGTGCATCTGGCTGACGATGACGCGTTCGGTGCCGTTGATGAAGAACGTGCCGTTCTCGGTCATGAGCGGCATGTCGCCCATGTACACGTCCTGCTCCTTGATATCGAGCACCGACCGGGCTTCCGTATCGGGATCGACCTCGAACACGATGAGGCGCAGCGTCACGCGCATCGGCGCGGCATAGGTGATGCCGCGCTGGCGGCATTCGTCCACGTCGAACTTCGGATCCTCGAGCTCGTAGGTCACGAAGTCGAGCTCGGCGGTGCCGGCGAAATCGCGGATCGGGAACACGCTGCGGAGCGTCTTCTCGAGGCCGGAGACATAGCCGATCGAGGGGTCCGACCGCAGGAACTGTTCGTAGGATTCGCGCTGAACCTCGATCAGGTTCGGCATCTGCACCACTTCGTGGATGTCGCCGAACACCTTGCGGATGCGGCGCTTCAGCGTGCCGCCCTCGATTGCCTTGGTAGCCATAGGTGTGTGTTGCCTCGTCAGCCGTAAACTCGGTGCCCCTGTCCGGGAGCCAGGACGTGCAAAGCGACGCCGAAAGGCCGCGCGACCCCCGATGCTCGGGATTCGGCAGCTCTACAGGCGTCTGACAAGCCGTTCCGATCCATTCGTACGACACGCTGCGCGACGGCGCGTCATTTCCCGATCGGAGGGCCAGAGCGGGAATATAGGGCGTGGGGGAGGGTATGTCAAAGGGGCCGAGTTGCTGCCGCAGGTCGGCGGCTGCACCTTTGGCCATGTGCGGTTTACGCATCCGCAACATTTCTGACGCAGCTGCGCCGTCAAGGCTTAACAATCGGGCGCCAACCGGCCTCGCGATACAGGGAGGCAAACGATGCATTACAAGAAAACGGGTCTGATCGCATTATTGCTCGCCACCGTTTCGGCGACGGCGGTGCAAGCGCAGGAAACCTCGCAGGACGAGGGACTGGGCGGCGACATCATCGTCACCTCGCAGAAGTTCGAGCAGAAGCTGCGCGACGTGCCGATCACCATCACCGCGGTGACGCAGGAGCAGATGAAGCGGATCGGCGTCGACGATCTCGACGAACTCTCCAACTATGTCCCCGGCCTCAACATCCAGGAGCAGAGCGCCAACAACCCGGGCATCGTGATCCGCGGGATCACCTCGGACAGCGGTTCGGCGCAGCAGGCGGCGCGCGTCACGCTCTACTATAACGGCGTCGACATCTCGCGCTCGCGCGGCGCGTACCAGGCGATCTACGACGTCGATCGGATCGAGGTCGTCAAGGGCCCGCAGGCGACGCTGTTCGGCACCGCCTCGACGATCGGCGCGGTCAGCATCATCTCTGCGCGGCCCAAGCCCGGCGTCTCGGGCGAACTGACCGCCGGCTATGGCAACTACAATGCCTATCTGCTCGGCGGACACCTCAATGTCGGCAACGACGTGATCGCCGCGCGTGTGGCGGGCGAGTGGAAGAAGCGCGACGGCTATGTCGAGAACCTCTCGCCGACGCAGGACGATCTCTATGCGCAGAACCAGCTCGGCCTGCGCGCGTCGGTCCGCTACACGCCGGACCCGGCGCTGACCGTCGACCTGATCGGCACCTATGATCGCCAGCGCAACAGCGGCACGCCGTTCATCTCGAAGCGCTTCGCCACCTCGCAGGGCCCCGGCAACCCGTTCGGCGCGGCCAATCTCTCGGGCTCGCCCTATGCGAAGCAGGTCTTCGGCACGGACAAGCTGGGCCTGACCCGCGACGTCTACGACGTGAACCTCACTGCACGCTACGACCTGGGCGATGGCTGGAGCTTCACCACGGTCAACGGCTATCGCTCGTTCGACTCGTTCGAGGTGTTCGATGCTGACGGTTCGGCGGCGCCTTGGCTCGAATTCGCCGAGGGTGCCTATGGCTCGCAGATCAGCCATGAATCGCGCTTCGCCTATGTCGGCGAGCATGTCCGCACCAGCTTCGGCCTGAACGTGTTCCACGAGAACAACCGCCAGGAAGTGCCGTTCTCGACCGAGGAAGGCGTCTACCTCCAGTGCGCGGCGAACCTCTTGCAGAACGTCGCCTGCGTCTCGTCCACCGGCAAGGTCGAGGCGCTCGCGGCGACCGCGGCGTTTACCGGGGGGCGGTTCCCCCAGCTGCCCTATCGCTCGACCTTCACCAACAAGGGCATCAACGACCAGTATTCGATGTTCGGT
The DNA here is from genome assembly GCA_030824725.1 of Sphingomonas sp. Classification (GTDB taxonomy): domain Bacteria; phylum Pseudomonadota; class Alphaproteobacteria; order Sphingomonadales; family Sphingomonadaceae; genus Sphingomonas. The sequence continues at coordinate 5,795 of JAPJRE010000154.1, read as the reverse complement.
GAAGTCACCTGGATGCCGAGCCACCGGCTGGAGCTGACGGCGGGCCTGCGCGCGCTGATCGAGCAGCGCAAATCGGGCTATGTCTCGTTCGCGCAGAAGCCGGTGCTCGGCACGATTTTGCCCGCGCCGGTGCTCGCCGCGCTGGCCAAGGCGGGCATCAACCTCGCCAACGGCCTGATCCCCGGCCAGGTGACGACCAACGGCACGCTGTGGAGCCAGGACAGCTTCCAGGCCTTCCTGCCGCGCTTCAACCTGCTCTACCGGCTGAACGACGCGGTCAACCTCTATGCGACGATCTCCAAGGGCCGCCGCTCGCCGACCGTGAACCAGGCGGCGACCGCCACCTCGGTCATCCCGGAAGAGACGGTGTGGAACTATGAGGGCGGCGCCAAGCTCTCGGCCGGCATGTTCACCGGCTCGGTCGGCGTCTATTACCAGAAGTATCGCAACTTCCAGATCAGCCGCACGGTCACCGACGCCAACGATCCCTCGGGCCGTCCGATCGGCAGCAGCATCACCGAGAGCGCCGGCACCGCAGGCAATCTCGGCTTCGAGGCGGAGGGCCAGCTGCGCCCGACCAACTGGCTGACGGTGTTCGGCAATGTCGGCTTCATCGACGGCGGCATCGACGACACCAAGGCGAACGGCATCTATGCCGGCAACCGCTTCCGCCTGCAGCCGCGCACACAATGGGCGGCCGGCTTCACGGTGGATGCCCCGGTCGGCAACGGCATCCGCGTGTTCGCCACGCCGAGCGTGACCTATCGCAGCAAGATCTTCTTCGAGATCCCGAACCGGGAGGCGATCTCTCAGGACAAGGTGACGCTGGTCAACGTCAAGGCGGGGTTGAGCTTTGCCGAGGGGCGTTACGAGATCGCCGGTTATGTCCGGAACGCGACCAACGAGCGCTATCTGCTCGACGCGGGCAACACCGGCGGCGGGTTCAGCAACCCGACCTATATCCCGGCGGAGCCGCGTTTCTATGGGGTGCAGCTGACCGGCCGCTTCTGATCGGCCATGCCGTAATGAGGACGGGGCTTGCTGCGTAAAACGCGGCAAGCCCCTTTTCTTTCAAGACGTGGCTGACGAATTTCTGCACTGTAGGTGGCAAGAACCGTGCCTGCATGCCGGGTGAACCAGTCGGATCGGCGGGAGCGGGCAACGCTTCGCCGCAGAAGATGGCGGCGATTTCGGCGATCGGTCCGTTGAACTCCTGTCATGAAACAGTGTCAGACCCCGCTCCGCCCCCGCGCCGCACTGTTGATCGGTGCCGCGTTCCTTGCCACCCCATCCTTCGCTCAGGAGGCTCCGCCCCAGCGCCGGTAATGGCCCCCGTGGGCATCGATCGCCAGCCGGTCGCCGAGCCTTCGCCGAAGCCAATGTCGAGGCCTGCTGGCCGCGGCCGACGAGGCGGTGCTCGAGCATGTCGTCGATGCGCCCGCGCTGGTCGCCAATCGTCCATGGCTCGAACTGGGTCTGCGCCCGGTGCGTGCAGGCACCAGCGAGGAAGAAGCGCTGGTCGATATCAAGCTGACCGTTGGTAATGCCGGCGACACGCCCGCTCGCGGCGTGCACATCTCGACCTTCCTGCTCGCCGATGCCGAGACGAGCGAAATGGAGCAGTTGCTCACCCGCCATGGTCCGGCCGCCGATGTCCCGCCGGTGACGATCGACGCTGGCGACGGCACCCGCGTCGACGCGCACCTCGCGGTGCCGAAGGGCGAACTGGGCCGCACCTTCACCCCGGTCGTGGTCGCCGAGGCCCGCTATCGCGTGCCCGACGGTCGCGAGGGCCGCACCGGCGCCGCCTTCCGCATCGGCCGCGCCGCGCCGGCGGCGGACGGGGTGGGTCCGATCGGTGCCACCCGCCCGCACCTGGTAGAGGACGTCGAGGCGGAACTGGTCGGTACGCCCGCCCGGGCCTAAGCGCTTGAACCGCAACCCGCCCGCGCTCCCCGAAAAGGAGCGTGGGCCTTTTCGCGTGCGGCCGCTTCCCATCTTACGAATGTAACACTATCACCCCGGGCTTCGGTTCTCTGGGGAGACAATATGCAGCTTCGTACCTTCCTTCTCGCCGCGCTCGCGACGACCGCGCTGATCCCGGCCGCGCAGGCGCAGCAGGCGCAACCGTTCAACGACATCCCCGCCAAGTTCGTGCTGCCGGAAGGCGCGAAGGACTATATCCGCCGCGAGGTGATGGTGCCGATGCGCGACGGCACCAAGCTGTTCACCACCATCGTGATCCCCAAGGGCGCGAAGAACGCCCCGATCCTGCTCACCCGCACGCCCTATGATGCGTACAACCGCGTCCGCCGTACCGACAGCAACAAGATGCTCTCGGTGCTGGCGCAGGGCGACGAGGTGTTCACCCAGGCCGGCTATATCCGCGTCTTCCAGGACATTCGCGGCAAATATCGCTCCGAAGGCGATTTCGTCGTCACCCGCCCGCCGGTCGGCCCGCTCAACCCGACCAAGGTCGACGACACCACCGATGCCTGGGACACGATCGACTGGCTGGTGAAGAACCTGCCGGAATCGAACGGCAAGGTTGGCATGCTGGGTTCGTCCTATGAAGGCTGGACGGTGGTGATGGCGCTGCTCCATCCGCACCCGGCGCTCAAGGTCGCAGCGCCCGAAAGCCCGATGATCGATGGCTGGATGGGTGACGACTGGTTCCACCACGGCGCCTTCCGCCTGCCCAATATCGGCTGGATCTCGGGCATCACCGGCTACAAGGCCGGCGGCCCGACGCCCCCCAATGGCGGCTGGGACGATTACGACACCTTCCGCAAGATCGGCTCGGCCGGCGACTGGGCCAAGCAATATGGCTATGACCAACTGCCCTTCTGGCAGAAGCTGAGCCAGCACGTTGCCTACGACGCCTTCTGGCAGGGCCAGGCGCTCGACAAGATCCTCGCCGCCAATCCCTCCAACGTGCCGACGCTGTGGGAGCAGGGCCTGTGGGATCACGAGGACATGTATGGCGCGATCCACGCCTGGGAAGAGTTGCAGAAGACCCCGCAGGCGACCAACAACTTCCTGCTGATGGGCCCGTGGCGCCATTCGGGCTTCAACTATAACGGCTCGAAGCTCGGCGAGCTGAACTTCGAGGGCGATACCGCGCTCCAGGCGCGCCGCGACATCCTGCTGCCCTTCTTCAACGCGCATCTGAAGGACGGTTCGCCCGCCTATACCCCGCCGGTCGCCAGCATCTACAACACCGGCGAGAACCACTGGGACTTCCTCAACAAGTGGCCGCTGACCGCGCAGCCGACGCCGCTCTATCTCGGCACGGGCGAGGCCGCCAGCTTCGACAAGGCCGCGGCAGGGGAAGACAGCTATGTCTCCGATCCCGCCAAGCCGGTGCCCTACCTACCGCGCCCGATCAACTTCAGCGACGGCCGCTGGAGCACCTATCTCGTCACCGACCAGCGCTTCGTCGACGGTCGCCAGGACGTGCTGACCTATGCGACCCCGGTGCTCAAGGAGCCGGTGCGGCTGTCTGGCACGCCGCTGGCCGACATCTTCGCCAAGACCACCGGTACGGACGGCGACTTCGTGGTCAAGGTGATCGACGTCTATCCGGAGGAGATCGCCACCACCAAGGAAATGGGCGGGTTCCAGCTGCCGATCGCGATGGACATCTTCCGCGGGCGCTACCGCAATTCGTTCGAGCATCCTTCGGCGATCCCGGCGGGCAAGGTGCAGGAGTACAAGTTCCGGCTGCCGGTGGTGAACCACACTTTCCTGCCCGGCCACCGCATCATGGTGCAGATCCAGTCGACCCTGTTCCCGGTCTATGACCGCAACCCGCAGAAATATGTCGACAACATCTTCTTCGCCAAGCCCGGCGATTATCAGAAGGCGACGGTGACGATCCTGTACGGCGGCAAGCAGTCGAGCGCGGTGCTGCTGCCGGTAGTCCCGGTCGACCAGGGGGCCGCCAAGGTGCGGTAAGACATGGCGCCCGCCTTCGCAGAGGCGAGGGCGGGCGCTACTTCGATACGTCGCTCGCTAGGGGTAAGTACCTAGATTTAGGTAAAATTCCGGAGGGCTTTGCTGCGAATCTGCATCATTTCTTAAGCTTGTTCAGGTTGAGTTGAACCCGAAACAAGCAGCTGCGCCGCCGCTGTGTTTCGGGAGCAGGACCATGAACGTCGCGGCCATTCGGGGCTATCTTCGCGAGACGATCGAGTTCTTCGTATACTTCATGTTCATGACCGGCATCGGCGCGGCGATGTACGTGCTCGTCAACTATGCCCCGCAGGCCAATTCCGATTGGTACATCAATACCTGCATCGCCATGGCGCTGTTCACTGGCATTTACGCGATCCGCATGTTCCGCCGTTACCGTCGTGCGATGCAGCGCCTCGCCCTGCTGCCCGACGACCTCGTGATTCAGCTGGCGGGGATGACCGAGGAGGAGCGCAATACGATGCGCTGGTCCGAACGCATTGCAGCAGAACGGCTTGAGGCGCGCGGCGGTGATGCGGAGCGCGTCCGCATGCTGGAACGGCTGGAGGCGCTCGAACGCGCCTATCGCGAGCGCTGTGCCGAGCTCGGAATTGATCCTGAAGGCGAGGGTGAGACCTTCGTCCTCGATCCCAGCATGTCGATGGAGGCGATCCGGGAACGCATCGCCGATCGCATCAACAAGCAGGACGAGCTGGAAGCAGAGGAGACGAGACCCCCGATCTTCCGGAGCTGAGCGAGATCGTTTCACCTCCGGTTAGGATTCGTTAACGCGACTGCTTCATGATGCAGTGCCGAAGGGCGCGTAGGCTTGCGGGTATGTGCAGGGCCTCGCCGGTGGGGATCGCGTTCATGAAGTCGGAATCCGTTCGTCCGTATCTGATGACCGCGCTGGAATTCGGCGCCTATTGCGTGCTCATGACGCTGCTCAGCTATCTGATGGTAGTGCTGGTCATGCGTGCGCCGCAGCCGAACAGCGGCGTCTACATCACGGTGGCGCTGACGGCGGCGCTGCTGACTGGGCTGCATGCCGGCAAGATGTTCCGCATGTATCGGCGGGCACTGCAACGACGGGGGCGCCGCCGCCAGCAGGTGCTTCAGCCCGTCCGCCACTGGTCCGATCGTATCGCGGCGGAAGAGGCCGTTGGGCGCCAAGACAGCCTGCGCAAGCGGCTGACGGGGGAGGATGTCTCCCCCGAACTGCAGGCCATCCGCCTGCGGATCGCGGAGCGGATGGCGCGTGAGGATCGCGAGCGCGACGAGGAGGAGCGCGAGGAGCGCGAACGCATCGATCGCGAGCGGGCCGCGCGGGTCGAGCGTGCCCGATCGGAACGCATTCGTGCGGAAGCCGAGCGCAAGACCAACGGTAAAAGCTAGAGCTCGACTGGTCGCCGCGCCCGAACGGATGATCGCGCCGCGCGGGCGCTTCACGATCGGTGCAGCCGCCATTCACCTCCATCGGCACATGCCGATGCGGTGAAACCGGGCTGGTATGAAGCCGCAGTGGCGGCGTTGGTTCTCGGCGGCGTCGGCGCGCCGGCGCTCGCGCAGGATCGGCCAGAGGAGGAGGGCGCCCAGCAGACGATCCCCGGCGTGCTGCCGGAGCGGTTTCGGCTGCCGGGAACGCCCGTGCCGACACCCACGCCCGTGGCTACTTCTCTGCCAACAGCGGCGTCCACGCCTGCGACGACGCCATCCATCGGATCGCCGCCGCCGAACGCGGCCAGGCGATCTATTGGCGATGCGAAGGCGGCTCGGCGACCCCCGCCGCCTCCCGCCGAGCCACCTCGTGCCGAACCTCCCGCAGAGCCGGCCGCTATCCC
>JAPJRE010000153.1 GCA_030824725.1 Sphingomonas sp. | reverse complement strand
CGCTCGCCGCGCTCGCCACCGCGCTCGCCGCCACGGCCGCCCTCGCGACGGCGGTCGCCGCCACGGTCACCACGGTCACCACGGTCGCCACGGTCGCCGCGCGGCTCGCGGGCTTCACGTGCGGGACGCGAGTCTTCCAGCTCGGCGCCGGTTTCCTGGTCGACGACGCGCATCGACAGACGCACCTTGCCGCGCGGATCGATCTCGAGGACCTTGACCTTGACTTCCTGGCCTTCGCTCAGGACGTCCGAGACCTTCTCGACGCGCTCGTTCTTGATCTCCGAGACGTGGACGAGACCGTCCTTGCCGCCCATGAAGTTCACGAACGCACCGAAATCGACGAGGTTGACGACCTTGCCGTTGTAGATCTTGCCGACTTCGGCTTCCTCGACGAGGCCCTTGATCCACTTGATCGCGGCTTCGATCTGCGCCGGATCCGACGAGCTGACCTTGATCACGCCCTCGTCGTCGATGTCGACCTTGGCGCCGGTGGTGGCGACGATCTCGCGGATCACCTTGCCGCCGGTGCCGATCACTTCGCGGATCTTCGACTTGTCGATCGTGAAGGTCTCGATGCGCGGGGCATGCGCGGAGAGCTCGGCACGGACTTCGCCCAGCGCCTTGTTCATCTCGCCCAGGATGTGCGCGCGACCGGCCTTCGCCTGGTTGAGCGCCGCCTCGAAGATCTCCTTGGTGATGCCGGCGATCTTGATGTCCATCTGCATCGTGGTGATGCCCTCGGACGTGCCCGCCACCTTGAAGTCCATGTCGCCGAGGTGATCCTCGTCGCCCAGGATGTCGGACAGGATCGCATACTCCTTGCCCTCGAGGATCAGGCCCATGGCGATGCCCGAGACCGGACGCTTGATCGGCACGCCGGCGTCCATCATCGCAAGGCTGCCGCCGCACACCGACGCCATCGACGACGAGCCGTTCGACTCGGTGATGTCGCTGGTCAGGCGGATCGTGTAGGGGAAGTCTTCCTTCGACGGCAGCACCGGGTGCAGCGCGCGCCAGGCCAGCTTGCCATGGCCGACTTCACGACGGCCCGGCGCGCCGAAGCGGCCCACTTCGCCGACCGAATAGGGCGGGAAGTTATAGTGCAGCATGAAGTTCTGGTAGCTGAGGCCGTTCAGGCCGTCGATCATCTGCTCCGCATCCTTGGTGCCGAGGGTGCAGGTGGCGATGGTCTGGGTCTCGCCGCGGGTGAACAGCGCCGAGCCGTGCGCGCGCGGCAGGAAGTGCGTCTCCGCCTCGATCGGACGGATCTGCGTGGTGGTGCGGCCGTCGATGCGCTTGCCGTCCTTGAGGATGGCGGTGCGGACGATCTCGGCTTCCAGCTTCTTGGTCAGCTTGATGCCGGCCATGACTTCCTGCGGGCTCAGGCCGTCCTCGGTGAACTGCGCCTTGGCCTTGGCACGCGCCTCGTTGAGCGCGTTCGAGCGGGCCGACTTGTCGGTCAGCTTGTAGGCGGCGGCAATGTCCTTGCCGATCAGCTTCTTGATCTTGTCCTTGAGCTTCGCATTGTCGTCCTGCGACGCGATTTCCCACGGATCCTTGGCGGCCTGCTCGGCGAGCTTCACGATCGCCTTGACGATTTCGCGGCAGGCATCGTGCGCGAACAGCACGGCGCCGAGCATGACCTCTTCCGAAAGCTCCTTGGCTTCGGATTCGACCATCATCACCGCGTCATAGGTGGCGGCGACGACGAGATCGAGCTCGCCCTCGGCAACCTGCGCGTCGGTCGGGTTGAGGATGTACTCGCCGTTGATGTAGCCGACGCGCGCCGCGCCGATCGGGCCCATGAAGGGCACGCCCGACAGGGTGAGCGCTGCCGAAGCGGCGATCATCGAGAGGATGTCGGGCTCGTTCTCGCCATCATAGCTCAGCACCTGAGCGATGGCGTTGATCTCGTTGTAGAAGCCTTCCGGGAAGAGCGGGCGGATCGGGCGGTCGATGAGGCGGGAGACCAGCGTCTCCTTCTCGGTGGCGCCGCGCTCGCGCTTGAAGAAGCCACCCGGGATGCGACCGGCGGCCGAGAATTTTTCTTGGTAGTGGACGGTCAGCGGGAAGAAGTCCTGGCCTTCCTTCACGCTCTTGGCGGCGGTGACCGCGCACAGCACCACGGTTTCGCCGAGGGTCGCGATCACCGCGCCGTCGGCCTGGCGGGCAACCTTGCCCGTTTCGAGAGTCAGCGTCTTGCCGCCCCACTCGATCGATACAGTCTTCTTGTCGAACATGTCGTTTCCTTCACTCCCCGGTGCCAATCACGCGGGGGGCCTATGCGTGAGCCGTATGTGGCTCGTGGGACCGACCGTATTGCCGGATCCCCCGTTCGTCCCCGGCGCCTTCGCCGGGAACCGCCGGCGCGTTATCGCACCGGAATGACAAAAAGGCGACCCGAAGGTCGCCTTTCCGTTTACTTGCGAAGACCCAGCTTCGCGATGAGATCTGCGTAGCGCGCCTGGTCCTTCTTCTTCAGATAGTCCAGCAGGCTGCGGCGCTTGTTGACCAGCATCAGCAGACCGCGGCGCGAGTGGTTGTCCTTCGCGTGGGTCTTGAAGTGCTCGGTGAGGTTGGCGATGCGCTCCGAGAGGATCGCGACCTGCACTTCGGGGCTGCCGGTGTCACCCTCGTTGCGAGCGTGTTCCTTGACGAGCGCTTCCTTGCGCTCCTGCGTGATCGACATGGCGTTTCCTTCGACATCTAAGGCTATAGGTTGAAGCCGCGTACGACCCGGATGCTTCCGGTTTCCGCCTCTACCAGCGCGACAGGGGTGTCCCCGAACAGCGCGAAATAGAGGCCATCGTCTTTGGCAATCCCGACCAAGACCCGCCCCTGGCGGAGCAGCCCTGCCTGATCGGGGGTGAGGGGTAGAGCCGGGATGTCGTCCAGCCCCGCCCTCAACGGCAGGCAAATGTCTTCAAGGCGCCGCTCCTTAGCGGCATCCGCCAAAGAGTCCAGCGAAATCGCCTGGTCCAGGGTGAAGGGCCCCGCCTTGATCCGACGGAGATAGGTGACGTGGCCGACGGTGCCAAGGGCGCGGGCGATGTCGCGGGCGAGGCTGCGGATGTACGTGCCCTTGGAGACATGCGCGCGCAGGGTGGCGAACTGGGCGCCATCCTCGTTCTGCCAAGATAGATACTGCAGATCGTGGATCGTGATCCGACGAGTCGCCAATGTAACTTCCTGACCCGATCGCGCGAGGTCATAGGCGCGCTCGCCCTTGACCTTCAGTGCGGAATAGGCGGGCGGCAGTTGGTCGATCTCGCCTAGAAATTGCCCGAGAACATCCTCGACGTCCGCGCCGTCGACGAACACGTCGGACGTCGCAATCCCCTTCCCCTCCGCATCGAGCGTGTCCGTCTCCACCCCGAACCGGATGGTGAAATCATACACCTTGTCGCTGTCGAGCATGCGCCCGGCGAGCTTGGTCGCCTCGCCCAGCGCGATCGGCAATACGCCGCTCGCCAGCGGATCGAGCGTGCCGCCATGACCGACCTTGACCTTGGCATAGCCGCCCTCGCGCAGCGCGCGCTTCACCGCGCTGACGCCTTGGGTCGAGCCGAGGCCCAGGGGTTTGTCGAGGAGGATCCAGCCGTGCATCGCGCGGCCTTAGGGATATTCTGCGGGATGCACCAGAAGCCGGGCGCCGCCGGGGGTGGGGAAGCGGCGCCCGGCTCGCGGGTCAAGCACGCCGCTGGCGAACTGGATCGCGTAGCGCTGGCCGGGGCTGGGACGCAGGCCGCTGAAGTTCACCGTCAGCGTCTTGCCGGTGTTGACGACCCGCTCGCTGCCGAAACCCGTCACCCCGATGACGTCTCCGAACACGTCACCTCCCAGTTGTTCGAAGACGAGGCCGTTGAAGGCATGGCCGCCGAGCACACCGGCATTGGTGAAGGTGATGTTCAAGCCGTACTGCGTGAAATCGATCAGGATGCCGTCGGTGTTGTCGAGCTTGCCCGATGCTTCCACGCCCTGCCCGGCGTAAAAGCTGTAGGTCCAGCTGCTATTCTGCGCGAACTTGAACCCCACATAGGGCGATTTCGGCGCCGGCAATGCCCAGTTCGCCTTGATGTGGTTGCCGTAGATCGTCGCGGCGTGCGCCGTAGGACCATAGCCGATGCCGCCGAGCACGGCACAGGCGAGAAGAATCGATAGTCGCTTCATGAAAACCTCCCTGGTTGAGCCGGCACGCAGACGGCCGTTCCGCAAATCGAGGATTTGCGGGCACAGTCTCGCCGAAGAACCGGTGCCACCCTTTCCCATGTGGCACATTTTGTGTCAATCGTTATATGGCACTATTTGTGTCATTGATGCATTCGGGCATGCGCGGCGTGCGCGTTCACCACGACATAAATGCCACAGCTGCCGAACAACCGTCCGGTATCCCCACCTCGCCGCTTGAAGCGGGTGACAATTCCGCTACAGGCCCGCGAAAAATCAGCGACACTGACAAGAAACGATCGCGAAAACGCGCTGGAGAGGACGAGCCAACACTTCACGGGGACTCGACTCAGCCATGACCACTTCCGCCCTCCTCCGCGGCCTGCTGCTCGCCAGCGCCGCGCTCACCACGCCCTCCGCGCTCGCCGCCGCCCGCAGCAACGAGACGCCCGCACCCGTCCAGGGCGCGCAGCCCGAAGACGCCGCGCCGCAACAGTCCGGCGAGATCGTCGTCACCGCGCAGCGCCGCACCGAAGCCGCCAAGGACGTGCCCGTCGCCGTCACCGCGATCGGCGGCGAGAAGCTGGACGTGCTCAATTCCTCGGGCCTCGACATCCGCTTCCTCTCGGCGCGTACGCCCAGCCTGCAGATTGAGAGCTCGTTTGGCCGCACCTTCCCGCGCTTCTACATCCGCGGCCTCGGCAACACCGATTTCGACCCCAACGCCGCGCAGCCGGTGTCGGTGGTGTACGATAACGTCGCCCTCGAAAACCCGATGCTGAAGGCCTTCCCGGCGTTCGACCTCGCCCGCGTCGAAGTGCTGCGCGGCCCGCAGGGCACGCTGTTCGGCCGCAACACGCCGGCCGGCGTGGTGAAGCTCGAATCGCAGCGCCCGACCGACCAGTATGAAGCCAAGGGCAGCGTCAGCTGGGCGACCTACAACACGATCAATGCCGATCTCGCGCTCAACGCACCGCTGGGCAACGGCTTCGCGCTGCGCGTCTCGGGTCTGGTGCAGCACCGCGACAATTGGGTGGTGAACGACAGCACCAGCCCGCTCAGCGTCGCCAACCGCAAGCTCGAAGGCTATACCGATCGCGCCGGCCGCGTGCAGCTCGCCTATTCGAGCGGCGACTTCAACGCGCTGATCAACGTGCACGGCCGCGACCTCGAAGGCACGCCGCGCGTGTTCCGCGCCGGCCTGTTCCAGCAGGGTTCCAACAACTTCTCGCCTGGGTTCGACCCCAAGCATGTCCGCCTCGACGGCTATACCAGCCAGTGGCTGGAGCAGTGGGGCAGCAACCTGCAGCTCGACTACCATTTCGACGGGATCGGCACGCTCTACTCGATCACGTCGTACGAGCGCGCCAAGGTGCAGAGCACCGGCGACGTCGACGGCGGCGACAGCTATGGCTTCCCGGCACTCGGGCTGAACAAGGCGCTGTTCCCGTCGAACACCGGCGGAATCACCAGCCCCAAGGAGTTCAGCCAGGAACTGCGCTTCGCGACCGACCAGTTCGGTGCGTTCCGCGGCCAGGCGGGTCTCTATTATTTCGACCAGAATCTCGATTACAGCGAATATGGCTATGACCTCGGTGGCGGTGCGCAGACCCAGAACATTGGCCATGTGAACATCAACGAGAATTTCGGCGTGTTCGCCTCGGGCGAATTCAAGGCGACCGACGCCCTGACGCTGCGCGCCGGCGTGCGCTACTCGCACGATCGCAAGAACGACGTGATCACCGGCTTCGGCCCGCTGACCGGCGGCCTCTCCCTGCCACTGCAGACCAAGGTGAAGGGCGAGGCGGTGACCTGGGATGCCAGCGCCACCTATGCGCTGACCCCCGACGTCAACGTCTATGCGCGCTTCGCCACGGGCTACCTCGGCCCGGCGATCCAGGACCGCGTGACCTTCGGCTCGGTGCCGACCACCGCGGGCAAGCAGTTCACCAAGTCGGCCGAAGCCGGCGTCAAGGGCGCGCTGCCGACCAAGGGGCTCAACTATGCGCTGACGGGCTACTGGTTCCGCACCGACAACCTGCAGCTGACCGCGGTGGGCGGCGCGAGCAACGCCAACCAGCTGCTCTCGGCCGATCACGTCAACGGCTATGGCGTCGAGGCGGAGTTCAGCTATCGCCCGGTGCGCGGCCTCGATCTCACCGCCAGCGGCAGCTACAACTTCACCCAGATCCGCGATCCCAAACTGGTCGTGGCGGCGTGCGGTTCGCTGTGCACGATGACCGATCCGACCTTCACTGTCGGTACCAGCACCTTCGCGCGGATCGACGGCAACCGCCTGCCCCAGGCGCCGCGCTTCGTGCTCAACGCCACCGCCCGCTACGGCGTGCCGCTGGCCAATGGCGGCGAAGTCTATGCCTATACCGACTGGGCCTATCGCAGCGAGATCAACTACTTCCTCTACGAGGCCAAGGAGTTCCGCGGGCGTTCGCTGGTCGAGGGCGGGCTGCGCATCGGCTATCGCGCGCCGGAAGGCTATGAGGTGGCGGCATTCGCCCGCAACATCCTCAACCAGATCCGGGCGCAGAGCGCGATCGACTTCAACAACCTGACCGGCATGATCAACGAGCCGCGCATCATCGGCGGCGAGATCCGGTTCCACTTCTGATCGGAGGCGCGGTGGGTTGGCTCCCGGCCGCGCATTCGGTTCCAGGGGCGTCGCGAGGGATCCTCGCGGCGCCCTTTTGCTATGTCAGCCGATTGCGCCGCGCCGCTCGACGAAATGGCGGCGGCAGAGCGCGATATAGCGGTCGTTGCCGCCGATCTCGCGCTGCGCGCCCTCGCGCACGGCGCGCCCCTCGGCATCGACGCGGAGGTTCATCGTCGCCTTGCGCCCGCATTCGCAGACCGATTTGATCTCGATGAGCGAGTCGGCGATCGCGAGCAGCGCCGCGGCGCCTTCGAACAAAACCCCTCGGAAATCGGTGCGCAGACCGTAGCACAGCACCGGCACCTCATCCTCGTCGCACACGGCGGCCAGTTGCCGCACTTGCGCGGCGGAGAGGAACTGCGCTTCATCGACCAGCACGCAGGCGAGCGGCGCCGCGAAATGCGCGTCCTGCACGATGGTGCGCAGGTCGGTGGTCGCCTCGAACGGGATGGCATCGGCATGGATGCCGAGGCGGGAATCGATCACACCGTGCCCGCCGCGATCATGCACGCCGGCGGTGAACAGCAAGGTGCGCATGCCGCGCTCGCGATAGTTGAAATCGGCCTGCAGCAGGGTGGTCGATTTCCCTGCATTCATCGAGGCATAGTAGAAATAGAGCTTGGCCATCAGGCGAGCGTTTCGATCGGAAGCGGCCCATTGTTGGCGACAGCGCTGGCAACGCCAAGATCGAACGTCGCAAAGCTGTCGGCCCCGGTGGAAAGAATGATGTGGACCATATCCGCCAAATCCGCGCCAAGCCTAAAACGCTCGAGCGCCCATAGCATGCCCTCCGGAACGGATGCTGCGGAGGGCAAATCAATCAGGGCGGCCAACGCTGCGTGAATGCGTGCGCGTGGCCAGCGATAGACTGCGCGCAGCACCCACTCGGTCTCCACCAACACCGTTGCCGTGAGTATAAACCCCTCGCGTACAATGTTGCTCGCCACCCGTTCCTGTACGGGATCGTCGTTCACCAGATAGCGGATAACGACGTTTGTATCGATCGCCCGTATCACGAGCGCCACTGCTCCCGCAGCATGGTGTCCATCCCGCCGTTCATGTCTTCGATGGCGATGGGCGGCCCCTGGTGCTGGTACAGCGCACGAATGCTGGCCGTGATTTCCTCGAAAGAGCGGCCGCTCTTCGCAACGCTGGGTCGCAGCAACACGCCGCCCCCGGTGCGGATGACATCCAATGCCTGTCCCGGCGTGAAGCCAAGGGCGTCCCGAACCTCTTTCGGGATCACCACCTGGCCCTTGGCCGACATGGTCGTCTTCGCGTTCATGCGGGTAAGATGCGTCTTACCCGCTACGGAGTCAATCTTCGCCCTCGCTCAAGTCCCGCGCCACATTGGGCGCACGGAGCAACTGATCGATATGGCTGCCCTCGTCGAAGCTCTCGTCCGCCAGGAACTTGAGCCTGGCCGCGTACTTCATCTTCACCCGGTGCGCGACTTCGCGCTGGAGGAAGGCGGTGTTGGTCCGCAGCGCCTTGAGCACCGCTTCTTCGTCCTTGCCGAGCAGCGGCTTCACGAACACCGTCGCGTGGCGCAAATCCGGGGACATCCGCACCTCGGTTACCGAGACCATGTGCTTGGCCAGCACCTCGTCGTGCACGTCGCCGCGCTGGAGGATCTCGCTGAGGATATGACGCACCTGTTCGCCCACGCGCAGCACGCGGACGGAGCGGGTTTCATCGGTGTCGTTCTGGCGCATCTTGTGATTCTGACCGGTTTTCGCTATCTAAAGAGCACTGCAACTGTGACCGTTGGTACAACGTCACCTCCTGAGCCCGGGTGTTCCAGCGCCCGGGCTCAAAGCATTTTGGGCTCCCGGCGTTCCAGCACCGAGAGCCCGCACTGGGTTACTTGCGGCTTAGCTCAATGAGCTTCGCCACCAATCCGAGCAACGCGACGGTGAACGTCGCGAAACCCAGAACCAGACCTGCAACTGTTTCTATTGGCACATGAACCACCTCCTTCCCGGCCGCAGGTGCAGCCGGGAAGGAAGGGTATCACAGGCAAAGCCGCCGAGGAACAAAAGGTGTCCATC
>JAPJRE010000152.1 GCA_030824725.1 Sphingomonas sp. | reverse complement strand
CAACCCTGGGGGGCCGAAGGCTTGCGGGGGCCGGGATGGTACGCCATCCCGGCCCCTTTCTGTTTTCCGGAGGGGCTGCGGGCGCGGCGACGCTCGAAGGGCACGGGCGCCGACCCGCGCCGCCCGGCCTTTGCCCGCACCATCCTTTCGGATATGCACGGGCGATGGATACACGCCGCGCATTTCTGGGCTCCTCGCTCGCTGCCTGCGCGGCAGCGGCCCTTCCCGCCGCCGCCGCATCGGGGGGACGGCTCAACCAGTCGGTCAGCCGCTGGTGCTACCAGGACATCCCGCTCGACAGGCTCTGCGCCGCGGCCGCGCGCATGGGTCTTCGCGGCATCGATCTGCTGCAACCGAGCGACTATGCCGTCCCGGCGCGCCACGGGCTGCGCTGTACCATGGGCTATGCCGCCGACGTGATGACCATCCCCAACGGCCTCAACCGGCGGGAAAACCACGCCGCGATCGAACAGGCCTTCCGCATCGGCATCCCGCTTGCCGCCAAGGCGGGCGTGCCCAACGTCATCGCCTTTTCGGGCAACCGGCGCGGCATGTCCGACGAGGAAGGCGCCGAGAACGCCGTCATCGGCCTCAACCGGATCAAGCGCATCGCCGAGGATTCGGGCGTGACGATCTGCATCGAACTGCTCAACAGCAGGATCGACCATCGCGATTACATGGCCGATCACACCGCCTGGGGCGTGCGCGTCGCCAAGGAAGTCAACTCGCCGCGGGTCAAGCTTCTCTACGACATCTACCACATGCAGATCATGGAAGGCGATCTGATCCGCACGATCCGCGACAACCTGCCGTGGATCGGGCACTTCCATACGGGCGGCGTGCCCGGGCGCCACAATCTGGACGACAGCCAGGAGGTCAATTGGCGCGCCGTCGCCCGCGCGATCGCGGACCTCGGCTTCCAGGGATATTTCGCACACGAATTCGTGCCGCAAGGCGATCCGTTGACGGCACTTGCCCAGGCCGTCCGCACTTGCACGGTGTGAAGCCGGGGCAACGCGGCGTTACGCGATGACGAGGCGGTATCCCACCCCGGGTTCGTTCACGATCCTTTGCGGCCTGCCCGGATCCTCCTCCAGCTTCTGGCGGAGATTGCGCACGACGATGCGCAGATAGTCGAGCTGCTCGACATGGGCAGGCCCCCATACCTCGCGGAGCAGCTGGCCGTGCGCGATAACCCGATCGGGATGCGCCGCGAGCAGCGCCAGCACGCCATATTCCTTGGGGGCCAGATGCACCGGCGCGCCATTTCTGCGAACGCGGCGATGGAGCAGGTCGATCTCGACATTGCCCACCACCAGCTTCTCGCGCTCGGCCGATCCGGCGATCCGGTGGCGGAGCGCGGTGCGCAGCCGGGCGAGCAGTTCCTCGGTGTCGAACGGCTTGGTGCAGTAATCGTCGGCACCGAGATCGAGCGCGGCGACCTTCTCGCTGGTATCGGTACGCGCCGAGACGATGATCACCGCCGCCCCGCCTGCCTTGGCCTGCTGGATCAGCTCGATCCCGTCGCGATCGGGCAGGCCGAGGTCGAGCAGCACCGCGTCGGGCTTGTCGATGCCGAAGGCGGCGATCGCCTCGCGCGCGGTCGCCGCCTCGATCACCTGGTGCTCTGCGCGGGTGAGGGCCCCGCGCAGCAGCCGCCGGATATGGCTGTCGTCCTCGACGATCAGGACCTTGGTTGCGCTCGCCATGGCTTGGCTTAGCGAGCGCCGTCCGGCCGGTCGAGCGCGAGATTGAGTGCGAGCACGTTGACCCGCGGCTCGCCGATGACCCCGAGCAGCCGGCCCTGCACGTTCGCCTCGACCAGCTGCGCGACGCGATCGGGCGCGATGCCCCGCGCCTTGGCGACGCGTGCGACCTGGAAGCGCGCGGCGGCCGGGCTGATCTCGGGGTCGAGGCCCGAACCCGAGGCCTGGAGCAGGTCGGCCGGGGCGTCGGCACCCAGGCGCTTCTGGTCGGCAGTCACCCGGTCGACCAGCTTCTTGGAGGCCGGGCCCAGGTTCGAGCCGCCCGAGGCGAGCGAGTCATAGCCATTGCCTGCCGCCGACGGGCGACCCTGGAAATAGCGGTCACCCACAAAGCCCTGGCCCAGCAGCATCGAGCCGCGCAGCTTGCCGGCGTCGTCGCGCACCAGCGAGCCATTGGCCTGTGCCGGGAACAGCAGCTGCCCGGCGCCGGTCACTACCAGCGGATAGACGATCCCCAGCAACACCGCGAAGATCAGGGTGAACAGGAGGGCGGGGCGAAGGCCGGAAACGAGATCGGAACGCATGGCGATATCCTCCTCAGAAGCGGGTGGAGACGCCCAGATAGAGCTGGGCATCGGGGGTGGACTGGTTCAGGCCGAAATTGGCGCCCAGATCGAGCTGCAGCGTCGGGCGCAGCAGATAGGTCGCGGCGATGTCGGCGGAGGTTTGCGTGACATAGGCCGCCGGATCGAAGTTCCGCGCGACCCAGAACTCGCCGATAAGCGTGAACTTGGAGGTGACCGCCTTGCCGAGATTGGCAGTGCCGACCAGCTGCGCATGATGGCCATGCCCGTCGCTGTCGGCGAGCACGTCGCCCTCGGGGCCGAAGGTGAGCGTGAAGCCCTTGGGCAGCGCGATGTTGACCGGCACGATCACCCCACCCTCGGTCTGGCCATTGCCGATGCCCGTCTTCGCCGTGGGGATCTTCACGAAAGGCAGCAGCGCGATCTGCACCTGCCCCGCCGGATCGGTGAGCCGCTGCTTCAGCCGCAGCGTGAGGTCGCCAACGCCGCGCAGCGTCTGGGTGCCCTCCGCGGTGCGGGTGCGCACCGTTGCATAGGACGCGATGCTCGCCTCGATGTCGGTCGAGCCGGTCAGGCCGAATTTCAGCGTCGGGTTGGTGTAGAGGATCGTGTCGACGCGGGTGTCGCCCGCATCGGTGCGGGTCCAGTTGCCGAGATCGGTCTCCAGCTGGACCATGCCCTGCGGCACGGTGCAGGCGAAGTTCGACTTGGTCGGGCGGTCGGCGCACAGCGCCGGCGCGGAGGGTGCCGCCGTCGGGGCGGCAGGCACGCTGTCCTGCGCGAAGGCCGGAACGGCAACGACGGTGAGCGACGCGAACGAAAGAAACGTACGGAACATGTTGGTTCAGATCCTCAGGCGAGGTGAAGGCCGGCGACGGCCAGATCGATGAGCTTGATGCCGATGAACGGCGCGACGAGGCCGCCCAGGCCGTAGATGGCAAGGTTGCGCGCGAGCAGCTGCCCTGCGCCCATCGGCTTGTAGGTCACGCCCTTGAGCGCCAGCGGCACCAGGAACGGGATGATGATCGCGTTGAAGATCACCGCCGACAGGATCGCGCTGGTCGGGCTCGACAGGCCCATCACGTTGAGCACGCCGAGGCCGGGATAGAGCGCGACAAACATCGCCGGGATGATCGCGAAATATTTGGCGACGTCGTTGGCGATCGAGAAGGTGGTGAGCGCGCCGCGGGTCATCAGCAGCTGCTTGCCGAGGCCTACGACCTCGATCAGCTTGGTCGGATCGCTGTCGAGATCGACCATGTTGCCCGCCTCGCGCGCCGCCTGGGTGCCGGTGTTCATCGCCACGCCGACATCCGCCTGGGCCAGCGCGGGGGCGTCGTTGGTGCCGTCGCCGCACATCGCGACGAGCTTGCCGCCCTGCTGTTCCTGGCGGATCAGCGCCAGCTTGTCCTCGGGGGTGGCCTCCGCGAGGAAGTCGTCCACGCCCGCCTCGGCGGCAATGGCGGCGGCGGTGAGCGGGTTGTCGCCGGTGATCATCACCGTGCGGATGCCCATCCGGCGCAGCTCGGCGAAGCGCTCGCGCACCCCTGCCTTGACCACGTCCTTCAGCGCCACCGCGCCGAGCAGCCGACCGCCGCGGGTCACCGCCAGCGGAGTCATGCCGCCGCGCGCGATGCTGTCGGTGATGCGCTTGAGCTCGGCGGCACCGGCGGCGTCCGGATCCATCTTGAGGATCGAATCGACCGCGCCCTTCAGGATCACCGTATCGCCCTGGCGCACCCCCGAGCTGCGGGTCTGCGCGGTGAAGGGGATGACTTCGGCATCGGCATCGAGCTTGGCGTCGAGCGCGAACTTCTCGCGGCCGAGCGTCACGATCGAGCGGCCCTCGGGCGTCTCGTCGGCAAGGCTGGCGGTCACCGCGGCCTCGGCCAGCGTGCGTTCTTCCACGCCGGTCAGCGGGTGGAAGGCGCTCGCCTGGCGGTCGCCGATGGTGATGGTGCCGGTCTTGTCGAGCAGCAGCACGTCGACGTCGCCTGCGGCTTCCACCGCGCGGCCGGACTTGGCGAGCACGTTGAAGCGCACCAGCCGGTCCATGCCCGCGATGCCGATCGCGGAGAGCAGCGCGGCGATCGTGGTCGGGATCAGCGTGATCAGCAGCGCGGCCAGCACCGCCACCGGGATCGCGCCGCCGGCATAGGTTGCGAAGGCCGGGATCGTGCCTACTGCGATCAGGAAGATGATCGTCAGGCCGACGAGCAGGATGGTCAGCGCGATCTCGTTCGGGGTCTTCTGCCGCTCGGCGCCTTCGACCAGCGCGATCATCCGGTCGAGGAAGCCCTTGCCGGGATCCTGGGTGACGCGGAGGATGATCTTGTCCGAGATGACGCGCGTGCCCGCGGTGACCGCCGAGCGGTCGCCGCCCGCCTCGCGGATCACCGGCGCGCTTTCGCCGGTGATCGCGGCCTCGTTGACCGAGGCGACGCCCTCGACGACGTCGCCGTCGGCCGGGATCAGGTCACCGGTCTCGACCAGCACGAGGTCGTCGCGCTGGAGGAGGTGCGCCTCGACCTTGCGCCAGGTCTCGCCGACGCCGCTGAGCTTCTTGGCCTCCAGCTCGGACTTGGTGGCGCGCAGCGACGCCGCCTGGGCGCGGCCGCGGCCCTCGGCCAGCGCTTCGGCGAAGGTGCCGAACAGCACGGTCAACCACAGCCAGACGATCAGCTGGACCTGGAACCCCACCGGCAGCGGCTCGCCGCCGAGTGCCAGCAGGACGGTGAGCAGCAGCGCCGCGACGGCCGTGGTGAACAGGATGGGGTTGCGGATCAGCGCGCGCGGATCGAGCTTGCGGAACGCGTCCCCGATGGCCGGGCCGATCAGCTCGGCCGCGAAGATGGACTTGGGTGCAGACATTGCTTGCCGTCCTCAGAAAAGCTGGCCGCGCAGCAGCGTGACGTGATCGGCGATCGGCCCCAGCGCCAGGCTCGGCAGGAAGGTGAGCCCGCCCAGGATCAGGATGATGCCGACGAGCAGCCCCACCCACAGCACCCCGGTGGTCGGGAAGGCGCCGACGCCGCCGGCCACCTGCTTCTTGGCGGCGAGGCTGCCGGCGATCGCCAGCACCGGCACGATCACGAAGAAGCGGCCGAGCCACATCGCGATGCAGAGCATGGCGTTGTAGAAGGGCGTGTTCGCCGAGAGGCCGGCAAAGGCCGAGCCGTTGTTGCCGGTCGCGGAGGTGAAGGCGTAGAGAATCTCCGAGAAGCCGTGCGGGCCGTTGTTGGCGATCCCCGCAAGGCCGGCCGGCAGCACCGAGGCGAGCGCAGCGCCGCCCAGGATGCACAGCGGCAGCACCGCGACGGCGAGCACCGCCAGCTTCACTTCGCGCGCCTCGATCTTCTTGCCGACATATTCGGGGGTACGTCCCACCATCAGCCCGGCGACGAACACCGAGAGGATGGCGAACAGCAGGAAGCCGTAGATGCCTGCACCGACACCGCCGACGACGATCTCGCCGAGCTGGATGTTGAACAGCGGGATCAGACCGCCCAGTGCGGTGAAGCTGTCGTGCATCGCGTTGACCGCGCCGCACGAGGCGGCCGTGGTGACGACCGCGAACAGCGAACTGGCGACGATGCCGAAGCGGGTTTCCTTGCCCTCCATGTTCGCGCCCGCGACATGGAGCGCATGCAGTGCCGGGTTGCCGGCGGATTCCGCCGCATAGGTCACCGCCACGCCGCCAAGGAACAGCACCGCCATCGCCGCAAGGATCGCCCAGCCCTGGCGGGTGTCGCCCACCGCCTTGCCGAAGGTCCAGGTGAGGCCGACGCCGACGAGGAAGATCGACAGCATCTGCACCAGGTTGGTCAGCGCGGTCGGGTTCTCGAAGGGATGCGCCGAGTTGGCGTTGAAGAAGCCGCCGCCATTGGTGCCGAGCATCTTGATCGCTTCCTGGCTGGCGACCGGGCCCAGCACGATCGTCTGGCGCGCGCCCTCCAGCGTGGTCGCGTCGATACTGCTGGCCAGCGTCTGCGGCACGCCGCACGCCACCAGGAACAGCGCATAGACGAGGCAGATCGGCAGCAGCAGGTAGAGCGTCACGCGGGTGAAGTCGGCCCAGAAATTGCCGATCCCGCGCGCTTCCTTGCGGGCGAAACCGCGGAACAGCGCGAAGGCGATGGCGATACCGGTCGCAGCCGACGTGAAGTTGTGGACCGCCAGCCCCAGCGCCTGCGACAGGTTGGAGAGCGTCGATTCGCCCGCATAGCCCTGCCAGTTGGTGTTGGTGGCGAAGCTGATCGCGGTGTTGAACGCCCCGTCCGCGCCCATGCCGGCAAGCCCGCGCGGGTTCCACGGCAGCACCGCCTGCAGGCGCAGCACCGCATAGGTGAGCAGCGCGAGCGCGAGGTTGAACAGGATCAGGTGCAGCGCATAGGCGCGCCAGCCCTGCTCGGCGTCCGGGTCGATGCCGCCGATGCGGTAGATGCCGCGCTCGATCGGGCCGAGCACGCGGTGAAGCGGGGTGCGGCGGCCTTCGTAGAGCGCGAAGAGCCACAGGCCCATCGGCTTGGCGGCCGCCGCCAGGATGGCGACGAACAGGGCGATGAAGCCCCAGCCTTGGAGTGTCATGCGGCCCTCCTCAGAAACGCTCGGGCCGCAGCAGCACCGCGACCAGATAGAGGAGCAGCGCGAGTGCTGTCGCGCCGGCGAGCATCAGGTGCAGGCCCATCGCTCAGGCCTTCACGCACAGCTGGACGAAGGCCAGCGTCAGCAGGAAAAGCCCGCCGAGCGCGGCGAGCCAGAGAATGTCGGACATGGGGTTAGCCCTTGTTTGCGCCGCCGGGTGGCGGCCTTGGGCGCGATCTAGGTCTGGTGGCCGTTAAGCTTCGACGGCGAATGCCGGGGCCCTGCATTAAGATTCCATATAGTCGGGCGGTGGGGCGTGGCGCCGGACGGGCGGGCGCACTACCAAGGGCGGCGATGAACGACCGCCCAAATCCCGATGCGCTGCTGCGCGAAGCCCGGCGCGAGGCGCGCGGGCGGCTGAAGATCTTTCTCGGCGCGGCCCCGGGCGTGGGCAAGACCTTCGAGATGCTCCGCGAAGGCGCCGAGCGACTGCGCGCCGGCAAGGACGTGGTGGTCGGCGTCGTAGAGACGCATGGCCGTGCCGAGACCGAAATGCTCGTCGCGCCGTTCGAAGTGCTACCCCGCAAGGCGGTGGAGCATCAGAGCCACCGGCTGGAGGAAATGGATCTCGACGCGATCCTCGCCCGCCGCCCGGCGCTCGTGCTGGTCGACGAGCTCGCCCACACCAATGCCCCCGGCTGCCGCCACCCCAAGCGCTGGCAGGACGTGGAGGAACTGCGCGACGCCGGCATCCACGTCTATACCACGCTCAACGTCCAGCATGTCGAGAGCCTCAACGACGTGGTGGCGAGCGTGACCCGGGTGCGGGTGCGCGAGACCGTGCCCGACGCGATCTTCGACGATGCCGAGATCGAGCTGGTCGACCTGCCGCCCGACGAGCTGATCGATCGGCTGAAGGAGGGCAAGGTCTATGTGCCCGCCGAAGCCAGCCGCGCCCTCGCCCACTTCTTCTCTAAAGCCAATCTTTCGGCGCTGCGCGAAATGGCGCTGCGCCGTGCCGCGCTCAGCGTCGACCGCGCGATGCTCGACCATCTCGACGCACTCGCCATGCCGGGCACGTTCGCGGCCGGGGAGCGCGTTCTGGTGGCGGTGAGCGAACTGCCCGGCGGCGACGGGCTGGTCCGCGCGGGGAAGCGGCTTGCCGATGCCTTGAAGGCGCCGTGGCAAGTCGTCTTCATCGAGACGCCGCGCGCCGAACGCTTCCGCCCCGAGCAGCGCCACCGCGTCGCCGAGACGCTGCAACTCGCCGGAAGCCTGGGCGCCACCGTCGCCACCGTGCCCGCCGCCACCGTTATCGACGGGCTGCGCACCCATCTCGCGGGCATGCGCGCGACGCAACTGGTGATCGGCCGCTCGCGCCGCAGCTGGTGGTTCGAACTGCGCCACGGCTCGGTGGTCGAATCGATGCTGCGCGCCAGTCAGGGCGTGGCGGTGCACGTCCTGCCCTCCGCTGAGGAGCGAGTCCGCGAGCGTCGCGCCCCCGCCCTGCCCGCGCTCGGCCGCT
The DNA here is from genome assembly GCA_030824725.1 of Sphingomonas sp. Lineage (GTDB taxonomy): Bacteria > Pseudomonadota > Alphaproteobacteria > Sphingomonadales > Sphingomonadaceae > Sphingomonas. The sequence continues at coordinate 530 of JAPJRE010000152.1, read as the reverse complement.
GGCAGGAGCATATGCTCGGCATGCTCGCCGTGGCCCTGACCGTGATCCTCGGCCGGCTGACCCTGCCGCTGATCGGCGCGGGCGGCACCGACCTCCTCTTCCTGCTGCCGGTGATCCTGATCGCCTTCCGCTCGGGCTTCGGGCCGGGCGTATCGACCGCGATGATCGGCGGGCTCGCCTACAACTTCTTCTTCCTACCGCCGCTCTACACCTTCACGATCGGCGACCCACAGAGCGTGCTCACCTTCTTCGTGCTTACCGGCATTGCGCTGTTCACTGCCAACCTCACCGGCCGACTGCGCGCGCGGGCGACGCTGGGTACGCGCAGCGCGCAGGAGAATGCCGCGGTCGCCGCCTTCGGGCAGGCGCTGGCCCGGGCATCCGACACCGAGTCCACCAGCCGCGTCGTCTGCGAGGAGATCGCCCGGCTGCTCGACGTGTCGGTGCTGCTGCTCGTCCGCCGCGACGGTGCGCTGACCCGCATCGCCAGCTGCCCGGAGGATGCGCCGCCGATGGGCGCGGTCGACCAT
>JAPJRE010000151.1 GCA_030824725.1 Sphingomonas sp. | reverse complement strand
CGCCGAGCATGTCGCGGCGAGAGGCCTTGAGCAGATGCGCCAGGCAGATGCCGGTTCAGGTGAGCCTGCTGATCCGCTCGACCCACGGCCTTACGCCGACCGAGGCGGGGCAGCGCTTCTACGAGCGCGCCAAGCTCGCCATCCAGGAAGCCGACGAGGCCGAGCTTGCCGCGCGCGGGGCGGGGGCGGGCCTGTCCGGCTGCCTGCGGGTCTCGGCCGCGACCACCTTCGCGCGACTGCATATCGTGCCGCTGCTGCCGCGCTTTCTCGAACAGCACCCGGAGCTGGAGATCGACGTGATCCTCGACGATCGGGTGATCGACCTGATCGCCGAGGGGATCGACGTCTCGCTGCGGATGGGATCGCTGCCCGATTCCTCGGCCGTCGCGCGCAAGCTGGCGACCGGGCGACGTTCGGTACTGGCAACGCCGGGCTATCTCGCCCGCGCCGGCGCGCCGCAGAGCCCGGCCGACATCGCCGCGCACGATACGGTGCTGTACAGCCAGCTCTCCAACATCTGGTCGTTCCAGCGGGACGGCACCGAAGCCTCGGTAACGGTGCGCAGCCGGGTGCGGGTGAGCGCCGCGGAAGGGCTGCGCGCCGCGGTGCTGAGCGACATGGGGCTGACGATCGCCTCGGACTGGATGTTCTGGTCCGAACTGGCCGACGGGAGCGTGCGCCGGGTGCTGACGGACTGGACGCTGCCGCCGATCGACCTCTGGGCCGTATTCCCGGCCGGGCGCATGGCGAGCGCCAAGGCGCGCCAGTTCGCTGCCTTTGTCGAAGCGGCGATGGCGGACCAGCATTAGGCTATGGCCTAGAACCGGCAGCGACGGCGGCTCATTCCCCGGCGGAATGGACGTTAGTCGCCGGGCGCGGCTGCACCGGCGGCGCGCAGTAGCGCATCTGTGCCTTGCCACTACGGACAAGGACCACGCCCATGACCCTCCAAGCCAAGCTCGATGCCTTCAAGGCCGATTTCGAAGCCGGCAAGCCGCCCTACAATGTGCCGCCCTCGGTGATCGCGACGATGCGCCGCGCGACGGCGGAGCTGATCGCCAGCGGTGCCGCCTCCCAGGCGCGCAAGGCCGGTGACAAGGCCCCGGCGTTCACCCTCAACGATCCCGACGGCAACCCTGTCTCCTCGGCGGCGCTGCTCGCCAAGGGGCCGCTGGTCGTCAGCTTCTATCGCGGCGTCTGGTGCCCCTATTGCAACATGGAGCTGCAGGCGCTGCAGGAAGCGCTGCCCGCGTTCCGGGCGCTGGGCGCGAACCTCGTCGCCATCTCGCCCCAGACCGCGGTGAACAGCCGCAAGTCGGTGCGCCAGAATGCGCTGGATTTCCCGATCCTGTCGGACACCCATAACGATGTCGCCGCCGCGTTCGGCCTCCGCTTCGCGCTGCCCGACTATCTGGTCGAGCTCTACCAGGGCCTCAAGAACGACCTGCCGTCGTTCAACGGCGACCCCAGCTGGACCCTGCCGATGCCGGCCCGCTACGTGATCGGCCAGGACGGCACGATCCTCGATGCCGAGGTGAACCCGGACTACACCCGCCGCCCCGAGCCCGACGACATGCTCCCGGCGCTCCGCCGCGCCGTCGCCCTCTCCGCCTGACCCTCCGCCCGGCCGCGCCGGCGGCCGGGCCTCCCGGAAGCATTCCCATGTCGCGTACCTTTCTCGTCACCGGTGCCAGCAAGGGCATCGGCCTGGCGCTTGCCCAGCGCCTCCATCGAAGCGGGCAGCATGTCGTGGGCCTCGCGCGCCGCTCGACGGCGGACTTTCCGGGCACGCTGGTGCTGTCCGACCTCGCCGATCCGGAGGCGACCGAGGCGACGCTCGGCGAACTCACCGCCCATTTCCGTTTCGACGGTGTGGTCAACAATGTCGGGCTGGTGCGCCCCCAGCCGCTCGGCGCCGTCGAACTGCCGGTGCTGGACGAGGTGCTGCGCGTCAATCTCCACCCTGCGCTGCAGACCGTGCAGGCGCTGCTGCCGGGGATGATCGAGCGCGGCTGGGGCAGGGTGGTCAACATCACCAGCCTCACCGTGCTCGGCGCGCCCGAGCGCACCGCCTACGCCGCTGCCAAGGCCGCGCTGGCCAGCTTCAGCCGCAGCTGGGCGCTGGAACTGGCGACCACCGGCATCACCGTGAACGCGGTGTCACCCGGTCCCACCCAGACTGCGCTGTTCCGCGAGAACAATCCCGTGGGCAGCAGCGGCGAGCAGCGCTATCTGGCGCAGGTGCCGATGCGTCGCCTGGGCTGGCCGGACGAGATCGCGTCGGCGATCGCCTTCCTGCTTTCCGACGATGCCGCTTCATCACCGGCCAGACGCTGCATGTCGACGGCGGCGCCTCGATCGGCAAGGCGGCGTTCTAAGACAGCATGGTGCCGTCTGCACTCAGGGGGCGGTGCGCTGGCGAAGCAACTGCAGGCACCAGTCCGTGAATGCGCGCACCTTGGCCGGGCGATGCTGGCGGGTGGGGTACAGCGCGTAGAGCGGGAAGGTCTCGCCCGGCCAGTCCGGAAAGAGTTCGACCAGCGCACCGCGCTCCAGGAGATCGCGGCTGCCCAGTTCCAGAATCTGCGCGATCCCGGCGCCCTCGCAGCAGGCGCCGATCATCGTGTCGACGTCCGATACCATCAGCCGCGCCGGCTGGCGCACGGGCAGCACCACGTCCCCCCGGCGAAATTCCCAGGCGAAGGGACGGCCGGTGCGGGGATCCTGATAGTCGATGCAGGCGTGGTCGATCAGTTCGCGCGGGTCGGCCGGAAGGCCGTGCGCGGCGAGATAGCCGGGCGAGGCCACGGTCAGGGTGCGCGTCTCCAGCAGCTTGCGCGCGGTGGCTCCGGCCGAGGGCGGCTCGCCGAAGCGGAGCGCCATGTCGAACCCGTCGGCGACCAGATCGCCCATCTGGTCGCGCATCAGCAGTTCCAGCCGCAGTTCCGGATGCGCCGCGAGGAACGCGGTCAGCGCCGGCGTGAGCACTAGCCGCGAGAAGAACGGATCGACATTCACCCGCAACCTGCCGCGGACTCGCTGGCTGCTGCCCGCGGCTTCGAGCGCGGCCTGCTCGATCCCTTCGAGATGCGGGCCGAGCTGTTCCCAGAACCGCCGCCCTTCGTCGGTGAGACGCAGGCTGCGCGTCGTCCTGCGCGCACGCTCTCCGCGTCGGACGTATCGCGATGGCGGCGCACGAAGTCGTCGATCCGCGCGGCGGCCGCAGCCATGAAGCCCCCGCCGGTACTGGCAGCGCCGGCATATAGCAGCAGGCCCGCCATGGCGTCCGGGCGGCGCAGCGCCGCCTCGAGAATGACGAACGCACCGTGTGAATGCCCGAGCAGCGTGGGCCGGTCGATCCCCACTGCGTCCAGCAGCGCGAGCAGCTGCCCGGCGAAGCGATCGACGGAATAGCCCATCGGGTGCGTCGGCAGCCTCCCGGACGCGCCGGTGCCGATCGGGTCGAGATAGACCATGGTGAAATGCGCTTCGAGCAGCGGCATGCGCAGATAGCGGAATCGATCCCCGGCCCGCCGGAATGGACGATGCAGCAGGGGCCGGTTCCCGCCACGTGGAAATGCTGGGGGATGCCCGCAACGATGAGGGTGTGGCTACCCTGCGGGAAAGGGAATGGCACGGGTTCGCTACCGGTATAGGGTGGGCGGAATGCAGAACCCGGCCCACGCCGTCATGACGCAGGCCGGGCAGGTTCGCACGTGGGGGGAGGCGTGCGGGTCAGGCGGCATGGGCGGCCGGCTTGGTCCATTCGTTGCCCTGCATGAAGCTGTCGAGCGGGGTGTGGACGATGTGGTTGGTGTAGTTGCTCATCACCTTGGTCGCGACGCCGAGCACGACCTCGAGCACGTTCTGGCGGGTGAAGCCGGCGGCGAGGAACGCGTCCACCTCCGCGCTGTCGACCCAGCCGCGGTTGCGCACGACCAGCGTGGCGAAGCGGTGCAGCGCCTCCAGCCGCGCGTCGGGCAGCGGGGTGCCGGCACGCAGCGCCGCGATCACGCCCGCGTCCATCTTCTGCATCTTGGCCAGGGTGGTGTGGCCGGCCATGCAGTAATGGCACTCATTCTCGAAATTGGCGGTGAGATACACGACCTGCTGCTCATGCGCGGTCAGGCTGGTCTTCGAGAACAGGTCCCACAGCGCGGTGTAGCCGGCGAGCAGCTCGGGCGATTCCGCCATGTAGGACTGGAGGTTGGGCACGAAGCCGAAGGCTGCCTTGACGCCTTCGAAGATCGGGCGGGCGGCGGCCGGGGCGGTTTCGACGGTATAGGCGGTGAAGTCGGTCATGGGTCGTTCCTTTGCTGGGGTGATGCGTTCGACAGGCAGGAAAATGCCGCTTCCCACCGCGGCGACGAAGACCGCTTGGCCGACTAACGCCTATGCCTGCCGAGAATGGGTTGGCAGTGGCCGGTCTCAGCCGGGATGCCGCGCGAGGAAGTCGAGGATCCGCTGCGCGATGGCATCGGTGGCTTCGTCGAGCGCGAAATGGCCAGCGTCCAGGAGGTGGATCTCGGCATCGGGCAGGTCGCGCCGATAGGCCTCGGCGCCGGCGGCGACGAAGGACGGATCATTGGCACCCCAGGCGACCAGCGTCGGCGGCCGATGCGTGCGGAGCCATGCCTGCCAGATGGGGTAGGCGGCGACGTTGGTCCGATAGTCGTACAGCAGCACCGCCTGGATCGCGCGCTGTCCCGGCTGGGCGAGATGGGCGGCCTCGTCGGTCCAGCTGTCGGGATCATAGCGTTCCGGATGGCGGGTGCCGGCGAGGTGGCGCTGCTTCGTGGCCTCGAACGACAGGAAGGCGTCCACCACCTCGGGATACGCGGCCGGCGCTGCCCAATACTCCGCGATCTTCGCCCATTCCGGGCCGAGGCCCTCGCGATAGGCGTTGCCGTTCTGGACGATCAGCGCCTGCAACCGCTTGGGATGCGCTCGGATGATGCGATAGCCTACCGGCGCACCGTAATCGTGCAGGTACAGCGCGTAGCGACGGATCCCAGCTGGTCGAGCAGCGTGCCCGTCGTCTGGGCGATGTGATCGAAGCTGTAGCGATAGATGGCGGGAGGAGGCGCGTCGCGCTGGCCGAAGCCGGGATAGTCGGGCGCGATCAGGTGATAGCGTGTCGCCAGCAGCGGGATCAGGCTGTCGCATTCGCGCGACGAGGACGGGAAACCGTGGAGCAGGACGATCGTCGGCGCATCGCGCCGCCCTGCCTCGCGGTAGAAGATCCCGACGCCGTCGACCTGGACCTTGTGGTAGCTGGTCGTGGCGAAGTGGAGGGCAGGGGCGGCGCGGTGGGTTCGGGCAGCGGCGTGGCAGCGACAAGGGCCACGGCAGCAAGCTGCTTGAACATGAAAGATTCCGAAGTTTGTGGATGCGCCCTGAGCCAGACCTGCGTTGCGCAGGTCGCCGGTCGACAGGGCAGTCAATGAAGCTCGACGATGAGCCCGTCGCGAAGCCACACCCCCAGCCAGCCCCCGACGATGGCGGCGCTGCCGGCTTCTCCATGCTCGGCCGCGAGGGCCGCGCAGAGCGCACCGAAAGGCATCCCCGCTTCCAGCTGCAGGATGGCCGTCGCCTCGGCTTGCTCGATCGTGCGGAAGCTGGGGTTGAAGCCGTCGCGCCAGAGCAGCACGGCGCCGGGCGCGGGAAGGCGCTGGGCGGCAGGCGGAACGGTGCCGTCGACAAGCGATTGCCACAAGGCCGCGGCATTGGTCGTCACGGGCAGCATGGCGAGGTTCGGTACGAAGACGAACCGCGCCGTCTCCCATTCTACGGCACCGAGCGCTTCCACGGTGAGCGGGACAATGTCGGGCGTGGTGAACGCCGCCGCCAGCGCCCATTCGATGCGCGCCAGCTCGGCGCATTCGGGATCGTCGGGATAGAGCGCCGCGATGGTCGCCGGGAAGTCCTCGCCATAGGCGTCGAGCGTCCAGGCGGAGGGCGGCGAGGCGTCGATATGCCGTGCGGCGGCGGCGAGGAACGCCGTCTCGCCCAGCCAGCGCTGCAGCTGCGGAAAGCTGCTCTCGAGCGCGGCGACCAGCTGGCTGCGGTAGTTGTTGAGATAGACGTCCAGACCCGCACCGCCGCCCAGCCGCATCGCCGCGTCCGGGCACTCGCCCTGCAGCCAGCGGCCGAAATCCGCCTGGAGGGCTGCCAGCCTCATGCCGCCACCCGCAGCGCGGCAATGGCACGCGCGTGATCGAGTTCGGCGAGCAGCTCGGCGAGCGGGGGAATGGCGTCGTCGCGCTCGATCATCGTCGCGACCGGCCCGACACGCTCCAACGCTTCGGCATAGAGCGCCCAGACGGGATCGGGCACCGGCCGATCATGCGTGTCGATCAGCAAGGTCTCGCCGCGGCTGTGCCCGGCAAGGTGGATCTGCCGTACCCGCGCAGCGGGAATGCCGGCCAGATAGGCATGCGCGTCGAATCCGTGATTGGTCGCGCTGACGAAGATGTTGTTGACGTCGAGCAGCAGCTCGCAGCCGGTGCGGCTGCAGACCGCGTCGAGAAACGCCCATTCGGTCATGTCGGCGCCGTCGAAGGCAATGTAGCTCGACGGGTTCTCGATCAGCATCGTGCGGCCGAGCGCTTCCTGCGCGGCATCGACATTGTCGCATACGGTCCGCAGCGCTTCCTCGGTATAGGGCAAGGGAAGCAGGTCGTGAGACTGGAAGTCGCCGAACCGTGTCCAGCAGAGATGGTCCGAGACGAACAGCGGCTCGATCACGTCGACCAGCGCGCGCAGGCGCCTGAGATAGTCGCGGTCCACGCCGTCGGCGGAGCCGACTGACATCGACACCCCGTGCAGCGCCACCGGATGGCGCTCGCGCACCCGACGCAATATGTCGCGCGGGCGGCCGCCGGGGACCATGAAGTTCTCGGAGATGACTTCGACGAAGTCGATCGGGACCGGCGCCGCGGCCTCCAGGAAATCGGCATAATGCGGCTTGCGCAGCCCCAGGCCGAAAAGATGCGAATGGGGCATGCCCTTCCTCCTTCAAAACGGGGCGGCCCGACGGGGAGGTCGGGCCGCCGGGTACCTCACTTCGGCTCGGTGAGGCTGCCGCCGGCCGCCTTGCAGGCCTTGGCGGACACCGCCTTGAAGCCCTGGCCCTTGCACTCGTTCTGGCCCTTGCACTCGTGGTTGCCCGACTTGCAGTCCGACGTGCCCTTGCAGCTGTTGATGCCGTAGCAGTGGACGACCTTGTCGGCCGAAGCGACAGGGGCTGCGACACTGACGCCGGAGAGCGCGACGAGGGCGGCGGTGGCGGCGATGCTGGCGCCGGTCTGGAGCGTGATCATGGAGTGGTTCCCTTGGATGGATTGGTGCCGGTTCGGCCTTCCCTCTACGGGCCGGCGCCGGGGCCGGTTACACGCTCACCACCGCAGTACGCGCGGGCCGAGCAGGGCTCCTAGGCCCGTCGCCAGCAGGATGCCGAGGCTGTACCAGGTCAGCACGAACACCGCGGCAACTTCGTCGCAGTGGAGGCAGTAGATTGTGGCGGCCCAGGCGCCCGCGGCTAGCCCCGCGGCAGCGCCGGCAGCGCGCAAGTTGGTCGGCGCCAATTTGCGGAACGACCAGAGCAGGCCAAGGAAGATCGGCACCGCGAGCAGCAGCACGCGCCAGGGGCAGCGGTTCCAGCTGCCGCCCAGCCACATCGACAGCCAGTCACGCATCGGGGTGCGCGACATTTCCGCGATGGCGAGCGCCGCGAGCAGCAGGATCGGCAGCGCCAGCGGCCACAGCATGCGCAGCGATCCGCCCTCCGGCCGGGCCAGCCGAACCGTCGCCGCGACCGCGATCAGCCCCAGCGACAGCGTGTAGGCCCATTTCATCCAGAAGGAGAAGCCGAACATCGCCTGCGAAAAGTCCGGCCGCATGCCAAAAAGGGCGAAGACCAGCCCGATGCTCACCACGCCGCCGCCCGCGATGCCGAGCGCGATGCGGCGCCCGATGAAGCGCGGCGGGATGGCGGAGACGTCGGCGGACAGCGCCGCGATCAGCCGCTCGGTACTGTTGGTGTCGGGGTCGTGCGCCATCATTCGTGCCCCCGCAGCCGCGCGGCGAGTGCTTTCAGCCCGCGATGGACCGATACCTTGACGTCGGACTGGCCGATCCGCGCGCCTTCGGCCGCCTCGGCGACGCTCAGGCCCTCCAGATGTGTGTCGCGGATCGCGCGCGCCTGCTTGTCCGACAGGCCGGACAACAGGCGATCGACATCGACACGCGCGGTCACCGCCTCCTCAAAGCCCTCCGTGATTAGGATCGCCTCGACCTCCTCGATCGGCACCGAAACGCGGCGCCTGCGCAGATGGTCGATCAGGCGGTAGCGGGCGACGGCGTAGAGCCAGGCGGTGAAGGGTCGATCGCGGTCATAGGTGCCGCGCTTGGTGTGAATGGCAATCAGCGTTTCCTGCACCAGATCCTCGATATCCTCATCCCCCCGCATCCGGCGGCGAAAGAAGCTGCGCAGCAACGGGACGAGCGCGCGCAGCAATGCCGCATGCGCCCCGGCATCGCCGTCCAGTCCCGCCGTCATCCACGCTCGTAGCTCTGCTTCGCTGTGCCGCATTCCCACTCCTGGTCGGGCGTACGTGGGCGAATGGCGGCAGGTTACAGCAGCGATGCAGAAAAGAAATCGCGGGCTCGCCTGCGCCGGAGTTGTAACCGCGGTTCTACCCGCGGCGTACGGCAGCAGGTGACCCGGCGCCTCCGCCTTCCCCGGGGTCACCGCGCGGCGGTCATGCCCCCCTGCGGGCCGCCGCGCGAGAGGCCCCCATCAACGGAGTATCCCCATGATCAAGACGTCCGCCGCGCTCGCCGCGACCCTCGCGCTCGGCATCGCCGCCACCGCCCCCCATGCCCAGCAGCCCAAGATGGAGAAATGCTACGGCGTCGCGCTCGCCGGCAAGAACGAC
>JAPJRE010000150.1 GCA_030824725.1 Sphingomonas sp. | reverse complement strand
CCTCCACCGTGACCACCAAGGACGGCGTCTCGATCTTCTTCAAGGATTGGGGCCCCAAGGATGCCCAGCCGATCATGTTCCACCATGGCTGGCCGCTCTCGTCGGACGATTGGGATGCGCAGCTGCTGTTCTTCCTCCAGCACGGCTTCCGCGTCGTCGCGCATGACCGCCGCGGCCATGGCCGCTCGCAGCAAGTGAGCGACGGCCACGACATGGATCACTATGCCGCCGACGCCGCCGCCGTCGCGGAGCATCTCAACCTGCGGGGCGCCGTGCACATCGGCCACTCGACCGGCGGCGGCGAAGTTGCCCGTTATGTTGCCAAATACGGCATCCCGCAGGGCCGCGTCGCCAAGGCGGTGCTGGTCGCGGCCGTGCCCCCGATCATGGCGAAGACCGAAGCCTATCCGAACGGCCTGCCGATCAGCGTGTTCGACGGCTTCCGCAAGGGCACTGCGGACAACCGCGCGCAGTTCTTCCGCGATGTCGCCGCCGGCCCGTTCTACGGCTTCAACCGCGAAGGCGCGAAGGTCTATCCGGGCGTGATCGACAATTGGTGGCGCCAGGGCATGATGGGCAGCGCCAAGGCCCATTATGAAGGCATCAAGGCCTTCTCCGAGACGGACCAGACCGCCGACCTCAAGGCGATGACGGTGCCGACGCTGGTGCTCGCCGGCGACGACGACCAGGTGGTGCCGTACCACCAGGGCGCCGAGCTGCAGGCCAAGCTGCTGCCGAACCCGACGCTCAAGATCTACCCGGGCTTCCCGCACGGGATGCTGACCACCCACGCCGACGTCATCAACCCCGACCTGCTCGCCTTCGTGCGCGGCTGATCGACCGCGCCGGGGAGGATCTGCAGATGAAGCCCTATCTGATCTCGCTTGCCGTCGGCCTGCTGGTCGGGGTGATCTACAGCCTCCTCGGCGTCCGCTCGCCCGCGCCGCCCACGATCGCGCTGATCGGCCTGCTCGGCATGCTCGTTGGCGAGCAGGTGGTGCCGGTGGCGAAGCGGCTTTTCGCCGGCCACGATGTCGTCGCGTACATCCGAACCGACTGCGCCGAGCAGGTGCTCGGCCGTCCGGTCAAGAAGCCGGACGAAAAGGCATGAGCCTCACCCGCCGTCAGACCCTCGCAGCCGCCGGCGCCACCGCCGCCGGCGCGCTGCTGCCTGCCCCGCTCTTCGCAAGGAATGCCCGCATGCCCGCCACCGACCTGATCCTCGTCAACGCCCAGGTGACGACGCTCGACCGGGAAAACCCGGTGGCCGAGGCGATCGCGATCCGCGACGGCAAGTTCCTCGCGGTGGGCAGCGAGGCCGAGGTCCGCGCCGCCGCCGCGCCGAATGCGCAGGTGATCGACGCGCATCGCCGCCGGGTGATCCCCGGGCTGATCGACAGCCACATGCACATCATCCGCGGCGGCCTGAACTATAACATGGAACTGCGCTGGGACGGCGTGCCCAGCCTCGCCGACGCGATGGCGATGCTCAAGCGCCAGGTCGACAACACGCCTGCGCCGCAATGGGTGCGCGTGGTCGGCGGCTTCACCGAGCACCAGTTCGCCGAGAAGCGGCTGCCGACGATCGACGAGCTCAACGCCGTCGCGCCCGATACGCCCGTGTTCATCCTCCACCTCTATGATCGCGCGCTGCTCAATGCGGCGGCGCTGCGCGTGGTGGGCTATACCAAGGACACGCCGAACCCGCCGGGCGGCGAGATCGTCCGCGATGCCGCGGGCAACCCCACCGGCCTGCTGCTCGCCCAGCCCAACGCGACGATCCTCTATTCGACGCTCGCCAAGGGCCCCAAGCTTCCGCAAGACTATCAGCTCAATTCCACCCGCCATTTCATGCGCGAAGTGAACGGGCTGGGCGTCACCGGCGTGATCGATGCGGGCGGCGGCTTCCAGAACTATCCCGACGATTATGCGATCATCGAGAAGCTCCACGCCGACGGCCAGCTGACCGTGCGGATCAGCTACAATCTGTTCACCCAGAAGCCCAGGGAAGAGCTGGCCGATTTCGCCGGCTGGGTGAAGCAGGTGACGCCGGGGCAGGGCGACGACAGCTATCGCCACAATGGCGCGGGCGAGATGCTCGTCTACTCCGCCGCCGACTTCGAGGATTTCCGGGTCGCCCGCCCGGACATGCCGCCGACCATGGAAGGCGATCTCGAGCCGGTGATCCGCCTGCTCGCCGAGCATCGCTGGCCGTGGCGCCTCCACGCCACCTATGACGAGACGATCGGCCGCGCGCTCGACGTGTACGAGAAGGTGAACCGCGACATCCCGCTGACCGGCATCCACTGGTTCTTCGACCATGCCGAGACGATCAGCGACCGCAATATCGATCGTATCGCAGCACTGGGCGGCGGTATCGCCGTGCAGCACCGCATGGCCTATCAGGGCGAATATTTCGTCGAGCGCTACGGCGCCAAGGCGGCCGAGCGCACCCCGCCGATCGCCAGGATGCTCGCCGCCGGCCTGCCGGTGGGCGCAGGCACCGATGCGACGCGCGTGGCGAGCTACAATCCCTGGGTGTCGCTCAGCTGGCTGGTGACCGGCCGCACGGTGGGCGGGCTCAAGCTCTATCCGGGTGCCAACCGCGTCAGCCGCGAAAAGGCGCTGGCGATGTGGACGCACGAGAACACCTGGTTCTCGAACGAAGTGGGCAAGAAGGGGCAGATCAAGGCGGGCCAGCTCGCCGATCTGGCGGTGCTTTCGGCCGATTATTTCTCGGTACCCGAGGACCAGATCGTCCAACTCCGCTCGGTGCTGACGCTGCTCGGCGGGCAGGTGGTGCATGGCGACGGCGACTATGCCCCGCTCGCGCCCGCGCTGCCGCGGCCGATGCCCGACTGGTCGCCGGTCGCGACCTTCGGCGGCTATCAGCAGTCGCCCGAGACCCGCGCCCAGCTCGCCTCCGCCTGCGCTTGCCACAGCAGCTGCTCGGTCCACGGCCACGACCATGCCGCAGCACTCGGCGCGCAGGTGCCCGCCGCCGACGTCCAGAGCTTCTGGGGGGCGCTCGGCTGCGGCTGCTGGGCGGTGTGATGCAGGGGGCTGCCCCATCCAGCTGCGTTCCCCTCCCGCTTGCGGGAGGGGCTAGGGGAGGGGCTGGGCCGCCTCAGCGCTTCTTCCACGTCATTCCCTCCCCCAACCCCTCCCGCAAGCGGGAGGGGAGCGATCCCTCCAGGAGTTTCGCCATGCGCCGCTTCCTCCTCGCCTCCGCGCTCGTCGTCGCCACGCCGGCGCTCGCCCAGCAGACCGCCGACTATTCGGTCGGGCCCCAGTACGACACCACGCACGTCTATGTGCCGGAAGACCAGTTCGACAGCTTCGTCACCAGCTTCGTAGGCACCTTCGGCGGCACGACGAGCAAGCAGGGCGTGTTTCAGGTGACGCCTACCACCAGCCTTACCAAGTCGCAGCTGGTGCTGACACCCGCCGGCACCGTCTCGGTATTCGGGTTCAAGACGCCGATCCCCTTCCCCTTCGGCGACGAGCGCACCGGCTATCTGGTGACCGACATCGACGCCGCAGTGAAGGCCGCCCTGCAGAACGGCGCGGTCCGCCGGCTGGTGACCTTCCCCGATCCGATTGGCCGCGACTCGCTGATCCAGTGGCCGGGCGGGGTGAACATGCAGCTCTACTGGCACACCATCAAACCCAGCTACACGCCGCTCGAGACGGTGCCCGAGAACCGCATCTACCTGACCGAGGACGTCGCCGATCGCTTCGTGAAGAGCTGGGTCGGCTATGCCAGGGGCAAGGTGACCGCCGATGACCGCGCCGCACCCGGCGCCGAGGTCGGCGAGCCCGGCAAGACGATCCGCCGCATTGCGATCACCAGCGGCTATGGCAAGATGGTGGTGTTCGTCACCGACGGCCTGCTGCCCTGGCCCTATGGCCGCGACATGACCGGCTATGCGGTGCCCGATCTCGACGCGACGCTCGCCAAGGCCAAGGCCGCCGGCGTCGAGACGCTGGTGCAGCCTTATGCCGCAGCCGGCGGCCGCGCGGTGATCGTGCGCTTCCCCGGCGGCTATATCGCCGAGATCCACAGCGCCCCGGCCAAGTGACCATGGCGACGCCCGACCCGCGCTTCGTCGACGCCATTCTCGACTGGCGGCCGACCTGGTTCCTCGCCCGGCTGCTGCTGGTCGGCGCCTATCTGCTCGGCGGGCTGGTCAAGCTTGCCGACTGGCAGGGCGCGGCGGCGGAGCAGGCGCATTTCGGCATGCACCCGCCCGCGCTCTGGGCGGCGCTGACCATCGCGGTGGAACTGGTCGGGCCGGTGCTGATCCTCACCGGCCGCTGGGTCTGGCTGGGAGCGGGGATGCTGGGGGTGTTCACCCTGCTCGCAGCCTTCACCGCCAATGCCTTCTGGACCATGCCGCCGGGGCCCGAGCGGTTCGGCGCGACCAACGCGTTTTTCGAGCATCTCGGCCTGATCGGCGGCTTCATCCTTGCGGCGCTGGTGGCGGAGCAGGCGAAGCGACGTGGCTAGCGTCGCCGCGGCGATGGTGCTGGTGGTGCCCACCGCGCAACTGCCGTCCGCCCCTCCACCGACCCAGCTTCAGGCCGGTCAGGCCGGGGGCCTGACCGGCCTGAAGCTCGCAAGCGGGAGGGGAGCGCAGACTGCGGATTCACGACAAGTCATGCCCGCCCCCGAACCCTGGCAGGCGCCGACGCTCAGCATCACCCGCTATGACGAGGACTGGTCCGATCTCGCCGATGCCGAGAAGCGCGCGCACCACTGGACCGGACCCTTCAAATACCTCCCCCTCGGGGGCGATGCGTGGCTCTCCACCGGCATCGAAGTCCGGCTGCGCGGCGAATCCTTTGCCAACAACGCCCTCGGCAACGCGGCCTCGCCCGACGACGCGTATCTCTGGACCCGCGCGCTGCCCTATGCCGATCTCCATGTCGGCCGCGTTCGTGCGTTCGTCCAGCCGATCCTCGGCTATGCCGCCGGTGTCCGCCCCGCCGCCGGGCCGGTCGACCAGACCCGCGCCGACCTGCTCCAGGGCTTTGCCGAACTCGATCTCGGCGCGGTCACCCTGCGCGGCGGGCGGCAGATGCTGTCGCTCGGCACCGAGCGGCTGATCGGCACCCGCTATGGCCCCAATGTGCCGCTGGCGTTCGACGGCGTGCGCGGGATCGTCGCGGTCGGCCACGCCAAGATCAGCCTGCTCGCCGTCGCGCCCGTAGCGCCCCGGCTCGGCACCTTCGACGACCGCACTTCTCCGACCAAGCGGCTCTGGGGCGCCTATGCGGTGCTGCCGGGCATCGACCTCTATTATCTCGGCTATCGCAACCGCACCGCGCATTTCGGCACCCGCACCGGCCGCGAGCTGCGCCACAGCTTCGGCGCGCGCGTCTATGGTGCGCGCGACGACTGGCACTGGAATGTCGAGGGCGTCGCCCAGTTCGGTCGCTTCGCCGATGGGCCGATCGCCGCCTGGACGCTCGGCACCGAACTCGGCCGCAAATTGCCGAACCTGCCCTTCGCGCCGGACGCGGTGCTCCGCTTCAACGTGATCAGCGGCGATGGCCATGCCGGCGACCGGCGGCTCGGCACGTTCAATGCGCTTTTCCCCAAGGGCAAGTATTTCGGCGAGCTGTCGCCGGTCGGACCGTACAACCTGATCAACCTCAACCCGCGCATCGCCGGCACGCTGGGTAAGGGCGTCTCCGCCAGCATCGCCGGCAGCGCCTATTGGCGTTACAGCACGGCGGACGGCGTGTACGACATCCCCGGCAACCTGCTCCGCGCGCCCGGCACCAGCCGCGCTCGCTTCATCGGCAAGCAGGTCGAAGGCGCGATCGCCTGGCAGGCGACCGCCGAGCTCGAGCTTTCCGCCTCGCTTTCCTTCTTCCGGGCCGGCCGCTTCCTGCGCGAGACCGGCGCGCTCCGCCCGATCCGGATGATCGGCCTGGAAAGCAATTTCCGATTTTGAGGACCCCCGCCATGGCCGACCCCAAGACCGCCGCTTCCCCGCTACCGCCGCTGCTCCTGCTGCTGTCCGTGACCACCGGGCTGGTCGACGCGGTGAGCGTGCTCGGGCTGGGCAAGGTGTTCACCGCCAACATGACCGGGAACATCGTATTCCTCGGCTTCGCGGCGGCGGGCACGCCGGGCTTCACCATCGCGCCCTATATCGTGGCGCTGGCCTCTTTCCTCGTGGGCGCGCTGGTGGCGGGCAAGGTCGGCGCCCATCTCGCCGGCCAGCCGCTGCGGCGCTGGCTGGCGCTGGCGGCGGTGACCGAGGCGGTGCTGTTCGGCGTGGCCGCGGGCGTCGCCGCCTGGGCCGGCGCGATGGGCATCCTGCCGGAGACCTGCGTGTTCGCGATCATTGCCCTCACCGCGATCGCGATGGGGTTCCGCAACGCCACGATCCGCCAGCTCAAGGTGCCCGACCTCACCACCACGGTGCTCACCCTGACGCTCACCGGCATCGCCGCCGATTCGCACTTCGCCGGTGGCCGGAACCCCAGTATCGGGCGGCGGCTTGCGGCGGTGGTGGCGATCCTGCTCGGCGCGTTCCTCGGCGCGGTGCTGGTCAATCGCTACGGCCTGGCGATTCCGCTGCTGGTGGCGGGGCTTACCGTGTTGGTCTGCACGCTCGCCTGTGTGCGCCATCCGATCGCTGCCGAGCCGTTGCGGCCCTGATCGTCCGCACCCCTTTGACAGCCCGGCGATCGCTCCCTATCGGCCAGCCATGACGCTCCAGCACACCGACTCCATCCTGATCGTCGATTTCGGCAGCCAGGTGACCCAGCTGATCGCCCGCCGCGTTCGCGAAGCCGGGGTCTATTCCGAGATCGCCCCCTTCACCACCGCCGCCGAGGCCTTTGCCCGGATGCAGCCCAAGGGCATCATCCTCTCCGGCTCGCCCGCCTCGGTCCTCGACGAGGGCAGCCCCCGTGTCCCGCAGGAGATCTTCGATAGCGGCCTGCCGGTGCTCGGCATCTGCTATGGCCAGCAGGTGATGATGCACCAGCTCGGCGGCGAGGTCGTGCTGGGCGACAGCGGCGAGTTCGGCCGCGCCTTTATCGAGATCCAGGACGGCTGCGTGCTGTTCGACGGACTCTGGCAGGAAAGCGAAAGCCACCAGGTGTGGATGAGCCATGGCGACAAGGTCGTCCAGCTCGCCCCCGGCTTCCGCCCGGTCGCGACCAGCCCGGGTTCGCCCTATGCGGTGATCGCCAACGACGCGCGCCGCTATTACGCGATGCAGTTCCACCCCGAAGTGGTCCACACCCCGGACGGTGCGAAGCTGCTGGCGAATTTCGTGCGCCATGTCTGCGGCCTGTCGGGCGACTGGACGATGGCCGAGTTCCGCGCCGCCAAGATCGCCGAGATCCGCGCGCAGGTCGGCAGCGGCAAGGTGATCTGCGGCCTGTCGGGCGGCGTCGATTCCGCGGTGGCGGCGGTGCTGATCCACGAGGCGATCGGCGACCAGCTGACCTGCGTGTTCGTCGACCATGGCCTGATGCGCGCCGGCGAGGCCGATCAGGTCGTCACCATGTTCCGCGAGCATTACCATATCCCGCTCGTCCATGTGGACGCGGAGGAACTGTTCCTCGGCGGTCTCGCTGGCGTCACCGACCCTGAGGCGAAGCGCAAGTTCATCGGCAAGACCTTCATCGACGTGTTCGAGGCCGAGGCGAAGAAGATTGGCGGCGCCGATTTCCTGGCGCAGGGCACGCTGTACCCGGACGTGATCGAGAGCGTCAGCTTCACCGGCGGCCCGTCGGTGACGATCAAGAGCCACCACAATGTCGGTGGCCTGCCGGCGCGGATGAACATGCAGCTGGTCGAGCCGCTGCGCGAGCTGTTCAAGGACGAGGTCCGCGCGCTGGGCCGCGAGATTGGGCTGCCGGACGTGTTCGTCGGCCGCCATCCGTTCCCGGGGCCCGGCCTCGCGATCCGCATTCCGGGCGAAGTCACCAAGGAACGCTGCGACATCCTGCGCAAGGCCGACGCAATCTATCTCGAGGAGATCCGCAACGCGGGCCTCTACGACACGATCTGGCAGGCCTTCGCGGTGCTCACCCCGGTGCGCAGCGTCGGCGTGATGGGCGACGGCCGCACCTATGACAGCGTGCTGGCGCTGCGTGCGGTGACCTCGATCGACGGCATGACCGCCGAGGCGTTCGAATTCCCGGGCGGCTTCCTGCCGCGGGTGGCGACGCGCATCGTCAACGAGGTCCGCGGCGTGAACCGGGTGACCTACGACTATACGAGCAAGCCGCCCGGCACGATCGAGTGGGAGTGATCCCACGTCCGGCACGCGCTAGCGGGGACAGCGCCCTGCTGCCGCTGCTCGCGCTGGAGCGCCGGCCGATGGGCGCCGAGAAGTTGGACCGCGTGTGCTATGTGCGCGCCGACCTCCTCCGCGATCTCGCGGCGCGGCAGGCGGATGGGCGGTATTGGACATAGCATGGTCCGCGCCGCTCGGCAGCGGCTCGGCTGAGTCGGACCGGGTGCGTCGCGT
This sequence comes from Sphingomonas sp., assembly GCA_030824725.1. Lineage (GTDB taxonomy): Bacteria > Pseudomonadota > Alphaproteobacteria > Sphingomonadales > Sphingomonadaceae > Sphingomonas. The sequence continues at coordinate 473 of JAPJRE010000150.1, read as the reverse complement.
CCGCTACGTGCCAACTGCATCCGGGGCGGGTGCGACCGCAGCATCGTGCCTGATTTTACTGCCTGTTGAACCTTGAAGTCCTCGACCGCGAACACGCTGCATTTCGAAAGGCCCAGCGGACCGATTGATCCATTCGAAAGCGAAGCGAACGGTCGGGTTGTGGTCAGCCGGATCTCGCGGCGGGAATGGCGCCGTCCAGGATGAGCGCGTTGCGCGCGCTGTTGTACCGTACGGGCGCACCGAAACAGGTTTCGTGGCGGCCATGCCGCTCGCTTGGGCGGCGCAGTTCCACCGCCCGGGGCGTGCCCCGCCGGCCTGTTCGGCGCCGCGCGAGTTCGACGAGCGTGGCGAAGGTGATCTCGACGCTGACTGCCGGCGCGGGGCCGGCGGCGTGGAGCCATTCGGTGGTCACCACGCAACGCCCCTCTTCCTCCGCCGCCACCAGACGTTCGGCGCCGAACAGGCCGGCGGGG
>JAPJRE010000149.1 GCA_030824725.1 Sphingomonas sp. | reverse complement strand
GCAATGCCGCATGGAGCAGCTGGTTCACGAGGTTCGGCCAGCCGAACTGTCGACGCTTTCGCGCCCGACCCTTTGAGGCGTGGCAAAACTAATTTGTGTGATTGAAGGGGCTGATCGGGCGCGCAACAAAACGGCGTGAATTCTCTCCGTCGCGCGTTCCTTGCCGGTCTGATCGCCTTGCCCGTTGCGAGTTGCAGCGCGGAGAGCCGATCCGCCGGGCCGGACTTGCCCCAGACCGCCCCCAACGGTGCGCAGGATTCGCGGGCCGCAGCCTATGAGCGCAACCTCTATCAGGTCGCGCAGGGTGGACGCTATTTCACCTGGTATGGGTGCGGGAGCTGTCATGGTCGTTCCGCCAAAGGGCCGCTGAACCTCGGCGACCGGGTCTGGGTGCATGGCGGCGCTCTCGATCAGGTCTATGGCTTCATCGCCGAGCGGCACCCCGGCGCGACGGCGGGATATGCCGCGCGCATCCCTGCCGAGCAGCTCTGGCAGATCACCGCCTATGTGCGGAACCTGCCGCGGCTGACGCCGGAGAAACGCCGCCGCCAGGATCTCGACCAGGTCGGCGAGCCGCAGGGGAGCAACTGGACGGGTCCGGTGCGTTGAGCGGACTGCAATCGGCACTGGAACCGGCGGGCGAACAGGCGGCGGGCATCCACGGCCTGTTCTGGCTGATGATGCTCGTCTGCGGCGCGATGTACCTGCTGGTGCTTGGCGGAGTCGCCTGGACGCTGTGGCGCGCGTTCCGCAGGCGCCGCCCGGCGAGCGAGCCGACGATCGATCCACCGGACATCGGGCTCAACCGAGGAATGCTCGGCTGGGCGGGGCTGATCGTGGTCGGGCTCACCGTGCTGATCACCGCCAGCTTCCTCGTCGAGCGCAACATCGCCGCCGCCCGCGCGCGCGACGCGCTGGAGGTGCGGGTGACCGGCCACCAATGGTGGTGGCGCATCGAGTATCGCGATCCGCGCACCGGCGGCTGGATCGAGACCGCGAACGAACTTCACCTGCCGCTCGGCCGCACGACGCGCGTCGCGCTGGGATCGGCGGACGTGATCCACAGCTTCTGGGTGCCGAACATCGCGCAGAAGCTCGACGTGATCCCCGGCCGGATCAACCTGCTCGACCTCACCCCCACCCGACCCGGCTGGTTCCGCGGCCAGTGCGCCGAGTTCTGCGGCGTCCAGCACGCGCACATGGCGTTCGACGTGAAGGTCGATGCGCCGGAGGATTTCGAGCGCTGGCTGGCCGGACAGGCCAAGGCCGCCGCCATACCTGCCGATCCCGTCGCCGCGCGCGGGCAGCAGGTGGTGACCGGCGGCCAATGCGCGATGTGCCACACGATCCGCGGCACGCCCTCCACCGGACGGGCCGGGCCGGACCTCACCCATTTCGGTAGCCGGCGCTCGGTGGCCGCCGGCACGCTGACGATGAGCCGCGGCGCGGTTCAAGGCTGGATCGCCCAGCCCCAGGCGCTGAAGCCTGGCACGATGATGCCGCCGGTCGCGCTCTCCGGCCCGGATGCCGACGCAGCGTCGCGCTACCTGATGGAACTCCAATGACCGCGCCGCTCACCCCCGAACAGGCCGATCGGCTCGCCGTCTCGTGGCGCGACGCGCCGGGCCTGTGGGGCTTCCTCACCACCGTCGACCACAAGCGGATCGCCGCGCGCTATATCCTCACCGTCGTGCTGCTGATGTTCCTGGCGGGCATGCTCGCGCTCGACATGCGGCTGCAGCTCGCCTGGCCCGACATGGGGCGGATGACGCCCCAGCTCTACAACGAGAGCTTCTCGCTGCACGGCTCGACGATGCTGTTCCTCGTCTCGGTGCCGGTGATGGAGGCGATGGCGATCTGGCTGGTGCCGCTGATGCTCGGCCAGCGCGCGCTCGCCTTCCCCCGGCTCGCGGCGTTCAGCTACTGGCTGTATCTGGGCGGCGTGCTGATGCTGTGGGTGCCGCACGCCGTCGGCATCACCCCCGATCTCGGCTGGTTCGAATATCCGCCGCTCTCGGGCCCCGGCTATGCGCCCGGCCACCGCGCCGACATCTGGGCGCAGATGATCACCTTCACCGAGGTCGCGGCACTCGCCGCCTCGGTGAACGTCGTCGCCACCGTCCTCAAGATGCGGCCGCCCGGCATGACGCTGGCACGCATCCCGGTATTCGTGTGGTCGCAGGCGATCGCCGGGCTGATGACGATCTTCTCGTTGCCCGCCGTGATGCTCGTCACCAGCATGCTGATTGCCGACCGGCTGGTCTCGACGCAGTTCTTCGCGCCGGCCGCGGGCGGCGACCCGATCCTGTTCCAGCACCTGTTCTGGTGGTTCGGCCATCCGGAGGTGTACATCATCTTCCTGCCCGCCGCGGGCTTCGTCTCGATGATCGTCGAGACCTTCTCGCGCCGCACGCTGTTCGGTCATGTTGCGGTGGTGCTGTCGATGCTCGGAATCGCCGCGCTCGCCTTCGGGCTGTGGGTCCACCACATGTTCGCGGTCGGCCTGCCGCGGCTGGGCAACGATTTCTACACGGCCGCGAGCATGGCGGTGGCGCTGCCCGCGGGCCTCCAGATCTTCTGCTGGATCGCGACGCTGTGGAGCGGCCGCCCGCGTTTCGACACGCCACTCCTCTGGGTACTCGGCTTCATCGCCACCTTCGTGATCGGCGGGCTGTCGGGCGTGATGGCCGCCTCGGCCCCGCTCGACCAGCAGATCACCGACACCTACTTCATCGTCGCGCACTTCCACTATGTGCTGATCGGCGGCGCAATCTTCCCGCTGCTCGGGGCTTTCTGCTACTGGTACCCCAAGGCGACCGGGCGGTTGATGTCCGAGCGGCTGGGCAAGCTCGCCTTCTGGCTGATCGTCGGCGGGTTCAACCTCGGCTTCTTCCCGATGCACCTGCTGGGGCTGATGGGCATGCCGCGCCGCGTCTACACCTATAGCGAGGGTATGGGCTGGGGGCCGCTCAACCTCGTCGCCACGCTCGGCTCGGCAATCGCAGTCGCAGGCGGGCTGGTGTTCGTCGCCAACGCCTGGTGGAGCAGGCGGCACGGTGCGCTTGCCGGGCCCGATCCGTGGGGCGGCTCGACACTCGAATGGGCGGTCCCCTCGCCGCCGCCCCAGCACAATTTCGATCACCTCCCAGTGGTCGACAGCCTCACCCCGCTCTGGACCCAGAAAGAGGCACTGCAGGTGATGACCGGGCTTGCCGTAGAACGCCGCGAGGTGCTGGTCACCTCCGTCATTGAAGCGACCCCGGAATATCGGCAGAAGAGCCCGAAGCCCTCGATCGCACCGCTCTTCTCTGCGCTGGCGGTAACGATCCTGTTCATCGGCAGCATCTTCACGCCCTGGGCATTGGTCTGGGGCGCGGTACCCCTCGCGGCAGCGCTGATCGCCTGGTTCTGGCCACAGCGCGAGCGGGCGACCACCGGCCCCTTGGCGGTGCGTCGATGAGCGATGCCCGCCCCTGCACGATCGTCGGCGACGTCTCGGGCCTTCCCGAGAGCGCAAGCGGCGCGAAGCACCTCGTCTGGTGGGGCAATATCGGCTTCATGGCGATCGAGGGCACCGCCTTTGCGCTCGCCGCCGGTACCTATCTCTACCTGATGAGCCAGACGCACGGCTGGCCCCCTGCGGGCATCCGCCCGCCCGACCTGTTCTGGCCGGCAATCCTCACTCTCGGTCTCCTTCTCAGCGAGCTGCCCAATTTGTGGGTCCGCCGTCGGGCCATCGCCAAGGACGAGCGCGGCGTGCGCTTCGGCACGCTTGGCATGACGATCTTCGGCCTCGTGCTGCTGATCCCCCGCGCGCTCGAGTTCGCGCATCTCAACGTCCATTGGACCGACAACGCCTACGGATCCGTGCTGTGGATGCTCATCATCCTACACACCAGCCACCTGATCACCGACATCGGCGACACCGCGGTGCAGGCGGTCTGGCTGTTCACCCATGAGGTCGGCGACGACCAGTTCGCCGATGTGGAGGACAATGCCAATTACTGGACCTTCGTGGTGCTTAGCTGGCTGCCGATCGGCGCGCTGATCTATCTGGCGCCGAGGCTAGGGTGAGCCGCTGGGACTGCACCCGACCCTGGGCTGCGCTGCTGCTGCCGCCGCTCGCCTGGTATGTCTTCGAAGTTGGGCTGGGCAGCATACTCAAGGTGCGATGCGCGTCCGTCGGCAACGGGCTGGGACTCGGCTGGGGCGTGGCGAGTATCGCGCTGTGCCTGCTGGCGATGGCGATCGCCCGGCCCTGCGCCAAGCGCGCCGGCGACCAGACGCCGCCGCGCGCCTGGCTGTCGCGCGTCGCGCTGCTGCTCGCCGCCATTTTCGCGCTGGCGATCGCCTTCCAGACGCTTGCCGTGATGATCGTGCCGCCATGCGTCGGCTGAGCGTCGCCGTCCCGCTGCTCCTGCTGCCGGGTATGGCCCTCGCCCATGCCGGGCACGACCATGCCGCCCCGCCGGCCTGGACCTGGGACCCGGCAATCACGCTGCCGCTGCTGATCGCGGCGGTGGCGTTCAGCCGCGGCTGGCTTCGTCTCCATGGGCGCTCGACGGGCGGACGAGTGCGCCTCCAGCGTCGCGGCGCCTGGTTCGCGATCGGGTGGCTGGTGCTCGCCGCAGCGCTAGTGTCTCCCCTGCACGAAGCGGGCGAGCGGAGCTTCACCGCGCACATGACCGAGCATGAGCTGATCATGCTGCTCGCCGCCCCGCTGCTGGTGCTGGCCGAGCCGCTTTCGGCGATGCTCTGGGCCTTCCCGCCAGGCGCGCGACGCACCTTAGGCGCGTTCGGCACGGCGATCGCGCCGGCCTATCGTTGGGCGAGCGGCGCCGTCGTGGCGACGCTACTGCAAGCAGCGGTGCTGTGGATCTGGCACATGCCCAGCCTGTTCGATCTCGCGCTCGTCAACGAAGCCTGCCACGCTGTCCAGCACCTCTGCTTCCTGGCGAGCGCCCTGCTGTTCTGGACTGCGATGCTGGGACGGCGCGGCGCAGGGGCAAGTGCGGCCGCCGATCGCGCGCTCGCCGGGCTGTGCCTGCTCGCCACCTCGATCGTCACCGGTGCGCTCGGCGCGCTGATGGCCTTCGCCACCTCGCCCTGGTACGCCGGCTATGCGCGATTGGCGCTCGCCCCCTTTGGCCTCAGCCCGGCCGAGGACCAGCAGGTAGCAGGGCTGATCATGTGGGTGCCAGGCGGGCTCGTCCATCTCGGCGCGGCGCTGCTGCTGTTCCGCACCCTCATCGCACCACCGAGGATCGCCGATGCCGTTTGAGTTGCGCTTCGTCTATGCAATGACGGCGTTCGCCGCGCTAGCGGGCGTGCTGTCGGTGGCGGGCATCTATTACCAGGACAGTGCCCAGTCGCGCACCCATGCCGAGGCGATGACCGGCGGCAGCGTGGCAGCGGGGAAGGCGGCGATTGGACGCTACAATTGCGGCGCCTGCCACCGCATTCCGGGCGTCGGTGCCGCGACGGGCGTGGCGGGCCCTGCGCTGAACGGCATCGCGACCCGCAGCTTCATTGCCGGCACGCTCCCAAACGACTCGCCCAACCTGCAACGCTGGCTCCAGCATCCCCAGCAGGTCGTGCCCGGCAATGCCATGCCGGAGCAGGGCGTGACGCCGCGGGACGCGCGCGACATCGCCGCCTATCTGTACACACTGCGGCGATAGAGCGGCGCGCGCTAGACCGAATTCATCAGCGCCGGGATCTCGGGAGCAAGCTCCCGCCCCAGAAAGCCGATCGTCCCCAGCCGCTCGGCGAGCCGCCGGCCCGCTTCCCCGTGCAGCCACACGCCCCAGCCGGTTGCGACCAGCGGCGCCGCGCCCCGCGCCAACAGGCCGCCGATCGCGCCGGCCAGCACGTCACCCGATCCGCCCGTGGCCAGGCCCGGCCCGCCGCCGGGATAGTGCAGCACGATACCGTCGGGCGTCGCGACATGCGTGTCCGGCCCCTTGAGCGCCACCACCGCACCGAACCGCGCGGCAGCCTCGCACGCGACCGCCGCAGCCTCCCGAACGATGCGCTCGGGATCCTCGTCCATCATCTTAGCCATCTCGCCGGGATGCGGTGTCAGCACGGTGGCGCCGCTCCGGGCGACGATCGCTTCGGCCCGGCTGCCGACCACCGCCAGCATCGCGGCGTCGAGCAACAGCGCGATCCCGTCTCCCTTCTCGACCAGTATGGCATCGAGCAGCGGCGCGGCATCGGCGTCGATGCCCATCCCCGGCCCCAACACCAGCGCGTCGCACCGTTCCAGCAGGGCCGCGAGCGTTTGTCCCGCCTCGCTGCCCAGTTCGCCCGCGCCGTTCGCGGGAAGCCCGAACAGCGCCGCTTCCGGCATGGCTACGCCGAGGGCCAGCGCCGCCCGCTCCACGGTGGCGAGCTGGACCTTGCCTGCGCCGGTCCGCAGCGCCGCTTCGCCCGTCAGCCGCAAGGCGCCCGGCACACGCTCCGATCCACCGGCGACCAGCACCCTGCCGCGCGCATTCTTGTCGGTCTCGACGTCGAAGGGCGGCAGTGGGTTGGCGGCGAGCCAGGCGTGGTCCAGCGCGATCATCCGCGTGCTGCCACCATGGCGTCGGGCGCTGCAGTAACCGCAGCATCCGCTTCCATCGGCGTGACGACGTTGTAGCGCACCAGCTCCAGTCCGCGCGCGCCGCAGGCATATTCGGTGACGGAGCAGTTGGCGACGTCTCCCTCCCGATCGATCGCCAGTATCTCCGCCTCGCTCATCCCTTCCAGAATGTAGCGCATGCACAGCACCACGACTTGGTGTGCCACGATCATGACCGGCTTGCCCGCATAATGCAGCGACACGGTGTCGAGCAGCGAGCGGAGCCGCAGGATCACGTCGCACCAGCTCTCCCCGCCGGGCGGGCGATGGTAGAACTTGCCCAGCAGGCGCCGGAACTCGGCCTGCTCGGGGATCTGCGCCGCGATGCCTGCGGTGGTGAGCCCATCCAGAATCCCGAATTCCTTCTCCCGCAGCCGCTCGTCGCTGCACAGCATGGCGTCCGGCAACGCACCGCCCGCGTCGCGGAGCAGCCGCGCCGTCGCATGGGCTCGCGCATAGGGACTGCAAAGAATAACGGCCGGCCTGCCATTCCCCTCCCCCGCGGCGAACCACCGCCCGAGCGCTATCGCCTGGCGCTCGCCCAGCGGGGATAGCGGCACATCCACGTCACGCTGATCGAGCGCGATCCGCTCCGCGCCTGCGGCGTGGGCTGCGTCTCTGGCGACGTTGCCGGCACTTTGACCATGGCGGATCAGCCACAAACGGCGCGGCCAGCGGGAAGCACCTGAAATCATTGAAGATCAATGCGGCACGAAAAGAGCGGTTCCCTGCGATACCCACCGAAGATCCAGCCAATGCTTGCCGACCCAATGGCGGGCACCAGTCAGCCCTGGTGCCTTCGTAAAGCACGGGCTGCGCCAAAATCAGTGCCGGTGATTAAGCGGCTACGCTAGGATTGCGGCAGCGGCGCATCGATCTCGCAGACGAGGCCCGTGGGACGGAATTCGATCCGAACGGGGCCGCGCAACTCCGCCGACAAGGCACGCTCGATCAGCCGTGATCCGAATCCGCGGTCCGAGGGGGCCACGACCGGCGGCCCACCACGTTCGATCCACGCGATGTTGAGCCGCGGTTCGTCGCCGGATGTTACCGACCACCGCACCAAGATTTCGCCCACGTTGTTGGACAGCGCGCCGTACTTCACTGCGTTCGTGCACAATTCGTGCAGGGCGAGCGTGAGCGATACGGCCATGCGGCCCGGGAGCGCGAGCTCCGGCCCATCGAGGTGGATGCGCGTGCTATCGGCACCGCAGCCAGGACCCACCGTATTGCCAACCAGCGCGCGCAGCGAGATGGTCTCCCAGTTCTGCCGCGTGAGCAGATCGTTCGCGGCCGCAACGGCGGCTAGGCGCGCCTCGAAGGTCCGCCTTGCCACCGGATCGGCCTGATCGCCGCGGAAGGTCTGCGTTGCGAGGCTCTGCACGACGGCAAGCGTGTTCTTCACGCGGTGGTTGAGTTCCTGCAGCAACACCTGCTGGTGCGCTTCCGCTCGCTTGCGCTCGGTGATCTCGAACGACGCGGTTGCAAAGCGCGGCGCATTGATCGGGCTTCCGCCGATCGGGCTGATCGTCACTTGAAACCAGCGCGTGCCCGCTTCCGCAACGTGGCGCATTTCCATGCTCTGGGCGACGCCGTTCGCCTCGATCACCTTCAGCCGGTCGGCCATGGCCTGCGCAGGCCCGCCCGGGTCGAGATCTCGTTGCGTCAGACCGGCAACCTCGTCGCGTCCGAACAATGCGGAGAATGCGCGATTTGCGGCGATATAGTGGACCTCGTCTCCCCGACGTTCGACGATCGATGCGAACAGGCCCTCGGTGTCGAAGAATGCGCGAAGCGTGGCTTCGTTTTGCCGCAGGATCTCGGCGCTGCGGCGCTCAAAGACCAGGCTGTCCAATTGCGCGCTACCCCACAGCGCGAGTGCGCCCAGCAGCACGACCGTGATCGCCGTGGTAAGCGCCAGGCGGAAATCGGCCGGGTACAGGCCGGTCTCGGACCCACGCAGGGCAAGCCCCGCCACAAGGATCGGAACCACCGTCATCAGCGGGAGCAGCAGTCGGGCCGCGGTTGCCCCAACCGAATCCCCGACGAGAAGACCGACCCAGCCGCGGCGCGGCCGCAGGGCGAGAACCCCGGTTGCCAGGCCCGCCAGCGCCAGCGAGGTGGGGAGCGCCACCTGGGTGAAGCTGAACGGCCCCTGGAAGGGAGCGACGGCGTAGAGGTGGCTCAGAAAGGCGATCGCTGCCAGCAACAGAACCGCAGACGATGTTGCAGAGAGAAGCAGGCCGGCGATGCGACCGGCGACCTGCGACAGATACAGCCCGGCACCGATCAGCAGGAAGGCGATCGCGGTCGGCATCGCCATGCGGCCCGGATGGGCATAGGGAATCGGCTGGCTGTCGATGGCGGCGGGAAAGAGCCAGCGATCCGTCCCGAGGTCCAGCCCGGCGGCCTGTTGCACCAGCGCCTGGAGCGCAATCGCCAGAACGATCGCGCAGAGGATGCGGA
>JAPJRE010000148.1 GCA_030824725.1 Sphingomonas sp. | reverse complement strand
ATATAGGCGCCGCTGGCGGCATAGGGCTTGGAGCCCATGATGCCGCCATCGGCGAACAGCGCCATGCCGATCGTGTTGGGCATCTCCACCCATTCATAGGCATCGGCATAGACCGCCATGTACCAGACATGGACCAGATAGGGATCGATACCGGCGAGCAGCGCGAAATTGCCGGTGACCATCAGCCGCTGGATGTGATGGGCATAGGCGTGCGCCCGGGTCTGCTCGACCGCGTCGCGGATGCACGCCATCTCGGTATCGGCGGTCCAGTAGAAGTCGGGAAGCGGGCGGCGGGCCTCCAGCGCATTGGCATCGGCATAGCGCGGCATGTGCAGCCAGTAGATACCGCGGACATATTCGCGCCAGCCGAGGATCTGGCGGATGAAGCCCTCGGCCGAGTTGATCGGCACGCGACCCGCGCGCCATTCGGCCTCGGCGCGGCGGCAGAGATCGAGCGGATCGAGCAGGCCGATGTTCATGTAGAGCGCGAGGTGCGCGTGGAACAGCACCGGCGCGGCGCGCCGCATCGCATCCTGATAGTCGCCGAAGCGGGGCAGCGCGTGCTGCAGGAAATGGTCGCGGGCCTTCTCGGCGTCGGCGCGAGTGACGGCGAGCGTGAAGGGCCGCAGGTCGCCGAAATTGTCGGGGAAGCGGCGCTCGACCAGATCGAGCACTTCGCGGGTGATCGAGTCGGGCTCGAACGCCGGGAGGGACGGCGCCTCGGTGCCCGGCGGCGGCGTACCGCGATTGTCATGGTCGTAATTCCATTCGCCGCCGGCGGGCTGGTCGCCCTCCATAAGGAGCCGGGTGCGGCGGCGCATGTCGCGGTAGAAATACTCCAGCCGCAGCTGGCGGCGACCTTGCGCCCAGGCGCGGAAGCCGGCGGGATGGATCAGGAAGCGGTCGTCCGGCAGAAGGGTGAGGCCGGGCACGGCCGCCAGCGCCTGGCGGAGGCGCCATTCGCCCGGCTCAGTGCAGAGGATTTCCTCCACGCCGAGATCCTCGCGGGCACGCGCGATCTCGCTGGCCAGGCTGCCGCGATTCTCCGGATCGTCGAGCCGGGTGTAGCGGACCTGCCAGCCCCCGCCGCGCAGTGCCTCGGCAAAGTGGCGCATCGCCGAGAAGACGAAGGCGAGCTTCTTCTTGTGGTGCGGGACATAGCGCGCCTCGTCGGCGACTTCCGCCATCAGTACCACATCCTCCCCCGGATCCGCCTCGGCGAGCGAGGACATGCCAGCGCTGAGCTGGTCGCCGAGGATGAGGATCAGGCGCGCCATGCAGGGTCATGTGGGGCAGGGGGCGCCGGGGCACGCGATGTCTTTTCGGACAGGTTGAGCGTCGGCGGCCTGCAGGCGATCCAGATAGGATGGATCGTCCTGCCTCGCTTGCCCCCGCCGCGCGGATGCTCGGCTATTCGGGACTGCTGCCGATGGTCGGCTGCGTCGCCGGTCTCGTGCTGCTGCCGACGCACCGCGTGGCCGTGGCCGACGCCGGGTTCGGCTATGCCGTGCTCATCTTCAGCTTCCTTGGTGGGCTTTGGTGGGGGCAGGGCGTGGCCCATGGCAAGGCAACGCCCGCCTTGTTCACCGTTGCCGTGCTGCCCTCGCTGATTGCCTGGGGGCTGATGCTGCTCCGCCTGCTCGGCTGGACCGTGCAGGAGGCGTTGGTGGCGCTCGGCGCGGCGATCCTGCTCTCGCCGATCGTCGACCTTATGCTTGCGCGCAAGCAGTCGAGCATGAACGGCTGGATCGCGCTTCGCCTGCAGCTTTCCACCGGTCTCGGTGCCCTGACGCTGGTGCTGGCCGTCCTCTGATCAGGCGGCGGCCGCCGCGTTGCCGATCATCGTGCCGAGCCGGTGGCCGGAGAGCCACGCCAGCTCGACCCGCGGCCCCTGCAACCAGTCGCCGCACGCACCCAGCCGCAGCGATCCGTTCCACAGCGCGCCCTTGTCGATCCCCGGCGTCATCGCGAAGCGCCAGCGGTGCGCGGCAAGGTAGCGGACCGGCGGCACCGCCCCTTCGGCATGCGTGAGTAGCGCGTCGAGCAACGCCTGCGCCACCGCATCGGCGCTATCTTCCAGGTGCGCGGTGGACCAGGAACCGTGCGCCTGCACCACCCAGGTTTCCCCGTCGTGGCGACCAGGCTTGGCCCCATCGCGTGCCGCCCAGCCGATGAGCCCCTGCTGGCGGATGCTGTCGGCGACGATCGGCACGCGTCCCTCGAAGGCGATCATCGCGGTCCAGCAGGGCTGCGAACGCGCTGCCATCGCGTCGGCCGCCATCATCAGGTCGTGCGTGCCGAGGATCGCCGCGGCCTGCTCGGCCGGCAGCGCGATGATCGCCGCGTCAAAGGGCCCATGCTGCTGCGCCTGCAGCCGGACGTGCCAGCCCTGCGCGTTGCGTGTCAGGCCGACGACATGATGCCCGAAATGGACCTGGTGTGCGGACGCCATGTGGCGGATCGGCGCATTCATCGTCGGCGTGCCGACCCACGCGTCCGGGCCCGCCTCATGCCAGGGGCTGGCAACGCCTTGTGCCTGCCAGTCCTCCACGAGGCGGCGAAAGCGATCGTCGCGGACGGTAAAATACTGCGCGCCATGATCGAACTGCAGGACCTCGCCATCGATCTCGACCCGTCGGGTCGACATCCGACCACCGGGCCCGCGGCCCTTGTCGAACAGAGTCACCCGGTGCCCGGCGGCACGCAGCTGATCGGCACAGGCCAGGCCGGCGATGCCGGCGCCGAGGATCACGACCTCCATCGTCGCGATCCCGCTCAATAGCCCATCAGCGACATCAGCTCGGCACGGCTGCTGCGATCCTCGAGAAAGCAGCCCAGCATCCGGCTGGTGACCATGCCGACGCCATGGGTCTTCACCCCGCGCCCGGTCATGCAGCCATGCTGCGCCTCGATCACCACCGCGACGCCGGCGGGCTTCAGGTGCGTCCAGATCGCCTGGGCGATCTCCGCGGTCAGCCGTTCCTGGATCTGCAGGCGGCGGGCATAGCCGTGGAGCACGCGCGCGAGCTTCGAGATGCCGACCACGCGATCCTTGGGAAGATAGGCGATCGAGGCCTTGCCGGTGATCGGCGCGAGATGATGCTCGCAGTGCGACTGGAAGGGGATGTCCTTCAGCAGCACGATCTCGTCATAGCCCGCCACCTCCTCGAAGGTGCGGGCGAGATGCATGCCGGGATCTTCGTCGTAACCGGCGCAATATTCGCGCCAGGCCTTGGCATGGCGCAGCGGCGTGTCACGGAGGCCCTCCCGCTCGGGATCCTCGCCGACCCAGCGGAGCAGCGTGCGAACGGCCTCCTGCACCTCCTCGGGGACCATTTCCCCGGCTGTTTCGTTGTCGGCCCGTTCTATGTCGTTGCAGAAGAAGTTCATCGGGCCTACCTTTTGTTTCACCGGCAGCATTTGCGCGGCACGCCGGCATCGAGTGTCCTCCAAATGAGGAACCCGGGTGAAACCGGGAACATGGACAAAAGGGTATGCAAGTGCGCGACCCCATAAGGATGCGGAAAGCCGACCAATGCCACTGACCGACATGATCGCCGGAAGCGCCGTTGCCGCGGTGCTGAGCAACCCCCGACTGCCCGACAATCCGATCGTCGATTGCAACGACGCGTTCATCAGCCTCACGGGCTATCGCCGCGACGAGATCATCGGTCGCAACTGCCGGTTCCTCGCCGGCGACAAGACCGAACCCTGGCTCAGCGAGGCGCTGAGTGCCGGCGTGCGGGAGAAGCGGCCGGTAATGGTGGAGATTCTCAACTACAAGAAGGACGGCACGCCGTTCCGCAACGCGCTGCTGGTGGCACCCATCTTCGGCGAGGACGGCGAGCTCGAATATTTCCTCGGCTCGCAGATGGAAGTTGAGGGGCCGAAGGACGGCACTGCACATCGCGCCACGATCGCGCGCGAGAAGATCGACGGCCTTTCGCCGCGCCAGCGCGCGGTGCTGATCGCCATGGCGGCGGGCAAGCTCAACAAGCAGATCGCCTATGACCTCGGCTTGACCGAGCGAACCATCAAGATGCACCGTGCCGCCATGTTCCGGGCGCTGGGCGTACGCACCGCGGCCGACGCGGTCCGCATGGCGATCGAAGCGGGCTATTGATCGCGAGGAAGGGGCGCCCCGGGCGGGGCGGCCCCTGGTTGCACGGGGTGTGTGCGCTTAGTTGGCGTTGCCGGGGGCCGCGTCCGTCCCGTCGTCCGGCGCCGCGTTGCCGATCATCGCTTCCGCCTCGGCATTGGCGCGATCTTCGGCATCGTTCTGGTAGATCATTGCATTGGCTTCGGGCGCGACGTTGTCACCGTCCGCCACATTGCCTTCGCTGCCGCCGCATGCCGCGAGCGAGGCCAGCAGGGCTGCCGCGGCCATAAGGCGAAGCTTGGTCATTCGGTGCTCCCACTTCCAATCCGTTGCGCAGCCGAAAAAAGGCTGCCCATCAAGCCCGCTGCATGGGGCACGGCAGGCAACGCGTCAAACGCAAATATGTCGCACCGCCGTTACTTTGCCATGTTTTTGCCCGATTTCGGGATGCGCGGTCACTCCACCGCTTCGGTTTTAACGGCACCGATATCCTCCGGCGCATTGGCGGCGATCGCCAGCATCGACGCCCAGGCGGCGACGTTCTGGCGGAGCTGCGCCGGATCGATCTTGTCGAGCGTGTCGTCGGGCGTGTGGTGCAGGTCGAAATAGCGCAACCCGTCCTGGTTGAGCCCGATCGTACCGACGCCGAGCGCGAGGATCGGCTCGACATCGGTGCCGCCGTGCGCCTTGCTGCGGCCGCGCTCGATGCCGAGCGGGTAGAGCGCGGTTTCCAGCCGGTCGCCGATCGCCTTGGCGCCTTCGGGCAGGTTGGTCTCGAACTTCCAGACGCGATCGGCGCCGAAATCCGATTCCATCGCGAGCACGTGGCGTTCCTTGGCGTGCGCCTTGGCATAGGCTGCGCCGCCGAAGCCGCCGACTTCCTCGGCCCCGAACCAGACGACGCGGATCGTGCGCCGCGGCTGGCCGAGCTTGGCGGCGTGAAGCGCAGCCGCAGTGGTGATCCCCACGCCCGAGGCGTCGTCGATCGCGCCGGTGCCGAGGTCCCAGCTGTCGAGATGGCCGCCGACGACGATGATGCCGGCGCTGGGGTCGCTGCCCGGGATGTCGGCGATCACGTTGCCGGATTCCGCCTCGCCCTTGAACTGCGGCGTCACGGTGAGACGCAGCCTGACCGGGCCGCGCTTCACCAGCCGCACCAGCTGCTCGGCATCGGGTACGGACAGCGCTGCCGCCGCGATCGGCGAGACGCCCTTGGCCCAGGTGGTGACGCCGGTGTGCGGGTTGCGATGATGGTCGGTGCCGATCGAGCGGATCAGCACCGCGGCGGCACCCTTGGTCGCGGCGATGCTGGGGCCTGCGCGGCGGACCGCGCCGTAATAGCCATATTGCGAGCCGTCCTGGGTCGGCACCATCGCGTGGTCGACAAAGGCGATCTTGCCCTTGAGGCTGCCCGCGGGCGCGGCCTGTAGCTCGGCGAGCGAAGCGAAATAGACGACCTCGGCCTCCAGCGGCTGCGCACCGGTCGAGCCCGAATAGCCGAGCGCGGCGATGGCCAGCTTCTGCGCCGATCCGCCGAGCACCTCTGCGGTCTCGGCTCCGCGTACCCAGAGAGGCATGCGATAGGTCTCGATATGAACGTTCTGGAAGCCCAGCGCCGTGAGCGTCTTCACCCCCCATGCGCGGGCGCGCGCCTCGGCCTCAGTGGCGGCCAGGCGCTGGCCGACTTCGGTGGTCAGGCCTTCCACCACGTCCCAGGCGACGGTGTCCTGCAGCGCGGCGTCGCGCACCTTCGCCACCTGGGCGGCGGTCTGCGCAAGGGCGGGGAGGGGAAGGGCGAGCGCGGCAGCGGCCGCAAGCAGGAGGCGCTTGGTCATGCTGCGGATGCTAACCAGCGGTGGAACGATTGCAATGGCAGGACTCTGGAAAACTTGCTCCGCCGCATACCGCGGGCCAGCGCGAAACCATCTGTACACGACCATGAAGGAATGGCACATATTGTGCCACCCCCCGTGGATCGGTAGGATTGAACCACCCCATGCGCCGCAAACTCGCTCTGGCATCGCTGATCGTTGCTGTTCTCAGTTCATGCGGAGGGGGAGGTTCATCGGGGTCGGTGCCGCTACCGGCCCCCACGTCGCCGTCGAGCCCTGTGCCCGCGCCGACACCGTCGCCGACCCCTCCCTCGGGTATCGAAGCCCAGATCGCGGCGGCGCGCGCGGACATTCTGGCCGATACCTGCTTCCGTACCGGAGCGTCCGGATGTTCGTGGACCGAACACGCCTATCGACAGGGGGACTTCGCCATGAGCCCGAATGCGGGCGAGGCGATCCTTGTCGTGGATGACTTCCCAACCCTGCCGGTCCGCATGATCCGCTATCGGAGGCGGATCAAAGGCTATTATCGCCTGGGGCCGGATGGCGCGATCGCCGCTGCGACGGGAGGTTGGCGCGTTCCTGCGTCGCTGTGGCGCGCGCTCGATCGCTTTTCGGGACCCGACCATGTTGCGGCCCAGCGCCTCGCGCCCCTTACCGACGCGATTGCCACGGCCTATCCCGGCGTGCCGTTCGACAATGCCGGCCACGGCAGCATCGTCTTCGCGCTGATCGCCGGCACCAGTCCGGCGCAGCCGATCGTCCTGCTGGATGCCATTCATCTGCAGAAAATGGCCCCGGCGGATTATTGCGACGCCTCCGGCAGCGATGCGGTGCAGGCGCGTCTGCTGAATACCGCGGCGCAGGCGGCGGACTCCATCGCCAGTCTGATCCAGGCCACGAACGTCCGCTTCATTAACTACAGCGCCGGGCACGATCTGGACGTCATACGCCGAAGCTGGTCCGCCGATTGCGGTGGCGCCCAGCCTTCCGAAACCGTGTTGCGGCAGAAGCTGGCCGCTTATGAACCCATCTACAAGGTTCTGTTCGGCACCCCCGGTATCGTCACCGCACAGGCCGCGAACGTGAATGATGGTGCGTACAACGCGCCCTATGACCAGCTTGCGCCGGCATATCGCAATCGCCTGCGGGCCGGCTATTTCACGTCCCTCGCCTCCGGCCTGGATGCTTTCGGGAGGGGCGATATCGCCCCGCTTCCTGCCTGGCCGGCGCGCGCCGATGCGGATGTCTTTTTGAACACCGGCGTCCTTCCGGAACGGCCGTATCCCTTCAACAAGACACCGCTGCTGCAACTCGACGGCTTTGGCGTCGCCCTCGAGCCGATTACCTTGCCGCACAGTTCCTGGGTGGCGCCGTTGCTGACCGCGCGGCTCGTCAACCTGCGCTATGCCCGCTTTCCCAGCCGCAACTTCGACGACGCGCTGATCGCCGACCTGTTCGATGCCGTGACGCCGGCACTGTGCCCCGAACAGTCGTTCGGCCGCTGTGCCTATCAGGATCCGCTGCTGCACGGCCAGGTGGAGGCAGTGCGTCTTGGCTTTCGGCCCGCGCAACTGCCGTAGATGTGCAGCGGCGGATCGAATCATCGCCGGGCAGGGGGCGACGAGCAGTGCCAGGGCGCCTTCGCATCGCGTTGCCAACGTCCCTTCGGATCGCTACATGCCGCGGGTCTTTCCAGCATCCAGAATTTTCGCAACGGAGATCCGCCACCGTGGCTGCGCAGTACGCCTTCGTCATGAAGGACATGACCAAAACCTTCCCCGGCGCCCCCAAGCCGGTGCTCAACAACATCAACCTGCAATTCTACCAGGGCGCCAAGATCGGCATCGTGGGTCCGAACGGCGCGGGCAAGTCGACGCTCATGAAGATCATGGCGGGCATCGACAAGGATTTCGCCGGCGAGGCATGGCCGGGCGAGAACATCACCGTCGGCTATCTGCCGCAGGAGCCGCAGCTCGATCCCAGCAAGAACGTGCTCGAGAACGTCAAGGACGGCGCGCGCGAAGTGGCGGACATGGTCGATCGCTTCAACGCCATTTCGGCCGAGATGGGCGATCCCAAGGACGACACCGATTTCGACGCGCTGATGGAGGAGATGGGCGATCTGCAGGCCAAGATCGACGCGGTCGACGGCTGGACGCTCGACAACCAGCTCGAAGTCGCGATGGAAGCGCTGCGCTGCCCGCCGTCGGACTGGCCGGTCGACAACCTGTCGGGTGGTGAAAAGCGCCGCATCGCGCTCACCCGCCTGCTGATCCAGAAGCCGTCGATCCTGCTGCTCGACGAGCCGACCAACCACCTCGACGCGGAAAGCGTCAACTGGCTGGAAAACCACCTCAAGGAATATGCCGGCGCGGTGCTGATGATCACCCACGACCGCTATTTCCTCGACAACGTCGTCGACTGGATCCTCGAGATCGATCGCGGCAAGTATTTCCCGTACGAAGGCAACTACTCGACCTATCTCGAGAAGAAGGCCAAGCGCCTCGAGCAGGAAGATCGAGAGGCCACCGGCCGCCAGAAGGCGATCAAGGACGAGCTCGAATGGATCCGGCAGGGCGCCAAGGCCCGCCAGACCAAGTCGAAGGCGCGTATCGCCAAGTTCGAGCAGCTGGTCGCCAGCCAGGAAAACCGCACACCGGGCAAGGCCCAGATTGTCATCCAGGTGCCCGAGCGCCTGGGCGGCAAGGTGATCGAGGCCAAGAACATCTCCAAGGCCTATGGCGACAAGCTGCTGTTCGAGAACCTCTCGTTCATGCTCCCGCCGGGCGGCATCGTCGGCGTGATCGGGCCGAACGGCGCGGGCAAGTCGACGCTGTTCAAGATCATCACCGGCCAGGAAACCCCGGATTCGGGCGATATCGAGATCGGTTCGACCGTGCGCCTCGGCTATGTCGATCAGAGCCGCGACCACCTCGACGACAGCAAGAACGTCTGGGAGGAAATCTCGGACGGGCTCGACTATATGAAGATCAACGGCCACGACCAGTCGACGCGCGCCTATGTCGGCGCGTTCAACTTCAAGGGCCAGGACCAGCAGAAGAACGTCGGCAAGCTGTCGGGCGGCGAGCGCAACCGCGTCAACATCGCCAAGATGCTGAAGCGCGGCGGCAACGTGCTGCTGCTCGACGAACCGACCAACGACT
>JAPJRE010000147.1 GCA_030824725.1 Sphingomonas sp. | reverse complement strand
GCTGTAGGTGGCATAGGCAAGCAAATCGGGGCTGAAGCGGTACGAGGTGTTCGCCTTCCACACGAAGCCGTCATCGCCGGTGCTGCCGGAGCGCACGCGGCTGGGCGCGAACTGGATCAACGGATAGGGCGTGCGGGTGAGGCCGCCGCCGAACAGCGGCGTATCGGTGCCGCCGGTCGCGGTCGCGTCGTACTTGAAGTAGCGCAGGCCGCCGGTCACCTGCCAGGCCGAGGTCGCGTGCAGCGTCGCCTCGCCATAGACCGCCTTCTCCACCGTCTTGGTGTTGACGAACGAGATATATTCGAGGTCGTCCGGCCGGTTCACGCCCGCGAACGCCGCGAAGCCCGGCGTGTATTCCTGGCGATCGCTCGAATATTTCAGCCGGTTGTAGAAGCCGCCGATCACCCAGTTGACGGGTCCGCCATGCGCGGAGACCAGCCGGACCTCCTGGTTGAACTGCTTGTACTTGCGGTGATTGTTGGCGAAGGACGAGAAGGCGGGGAACGCCTCATAGCCATAATCCAGGTCGAGCAGCAGATCGGTATTGTCGTCGGTGTTGACGATCTTCTGCTCCGTATACGCGGTGGTGCTGACCAGCTGCGCCACGTTGAACAGATTGATGTTGAACTCGGCCGAGTAGAGATCGGCGCTGCGGTGGAACGGCTCGAGATAGCGCCACGGCCCTTCATACTTGCCGGTGCCCAGCACACCCGCGCCGTTCGCCTGGCGGCCATTGGTCTTGGTATCCTGGTGCGCGTAGGTGAGGTACGCCTTCACGTTCGGGTTGTATTCGAGCAGCAGCGTGTTGCGCGTGGTGAACGTGTGTTCGAAGTTCACATCGTCCTTGCGCTTGAAGTTCTCGGCATATTCCTTGAGCCCGCCCAGCGACCCTTGCGCCGCAGTGGCGCCGCGGATCGGCTGCGCGTCGGAGATGCCGGGGCGCTGCAGCATGTAGTTATAGTCGATGAAGCCGGCATTGTCGTAATAGCCCACCACCGATCGCAGCGCGACATGGTCGCTGAGGATCGGCACGTTCACCGTCACGTCGCCGATGCGGCCGAAATCGCTGCTGTGCGACTGGGCATAGCCGCGGCCGTGCAGGTCCACCGAGAAGCGGCTGGTGTTGGGCCGGTTGGGGATGTAGCGCACGGCGCCCGCGAGCGTTCCCAGACCATAAAGCGTGCCCTGCGGCCCGAGCAGCGTTTCGACGCGGGCGATGTCGATCAGCTTGAAGTCGAGATAGAGCGGCACTTCGCCCAGATAGACCCCCACCGCGTCGTTCCCGTTCGCACCGCTGACGCTGGTGTCCCCGGATTCGATACCGCGCAGGATGATGTTACCGGTGCTTGCCGGTCCCGTGTCGACGATGGTCAGGCCGGGGGTGAAGGCGGCCAGCCCGCGGACATCGTCGATCCGCTGACGGGCGAGCGTCTCTTCCGAGACCGCGCTGATGTTGATCGGCGCATCCTGCAGCGTGACGCTGCGGCGGCTGCCGGTAACGACGATCTCGTTGCCGCTGTTGCCGCTCTGGTCCTCGGCCTGCTGGACCGATGCCGTGCCGGCGCCTTCGGTCTGCGCCGCTGCGCGGGTCGCGCCGAAGCTTGCGAGAACGGTTGCACCCAACAGCGCCGCGCGGGAAATCGATCGTGCCACCCTAGCCCCCTTTTCTGATTTGGTCCCTGGCCGCCACTCTCCGCGGCCGGCTTGTGCGTGCAGAGTTTGGGGAAATGCCATGCGCCGCCATGGGGCGTTTGACGTACCGCATCGCAGCAATCCCGAACGGGGACGGGCCGGTAGGACGCAGGAAACACCCTACCCTCTTGCGGGAGGGAGCATCAGGTCGGCCATGCCGGGAAGGTGCGTGACGGAAGGTGGCGAAGCGGTGGAGGTCGAGGGCACAAAGGCACACGGGCACAGCCCCGCCTCTTCGAGCGAGGGCTCGGCTTCCCGCATATGCCCTCCCCTCCCGCAAGGGGGAGGGGAGAAACAGGGTTAGTTGCCCGCCACTGGTGCCAGGCTCCACCAGGATAGCGTGTGGACATCGTGCGCGCTGGTCCACACGCCGGTCCCGGCGAAGCGCAGCGCGCCGCTGCCGCTCGGCTTGCCGAGGCGGCCGAGGATGGCGAGCGACTTGGGGTCGATCGTCACGAAGGTCTGGTCGGCGGTGGTGCGCAGCCACACCGCGCCGCCGCCGGTATCAATGTCGCCATAGAGCAGGTTGGCGCCCACCTTCACGCGGCCCGTCGCTTCCACCTTGAACGGATCGACCCGCGCGAGCGTGCCGTCGCCCTGCTCCTGCACCCACACTGCGCCTTCGCCCGCGGCGAGGAAGCCCGGCTGCTTGCCGAGTTTGGTGCGCGCGGTCACCTGGTTGGACGCCGGGTCGATCCGCTGGAGCGACTGCTGGGCGCTGCTCACCGCCCAGACCGCGTCGAACCCGAAGGCGAGATAATGCGTGCCTGGGTCCACCGCGATCGAGGCGACCACGCGATTGTCGGCCGGATCGACGCGGGCGACCTTGCCGGCATTGTCGCTCGCCACCCAGATCGACCCGGCACCGGCGACGACGTTGAGCTCGCCCGCCGGATTGGCGATCCCGGTGGGGATTGCCGCCAGCAGCCTGGCGGACTTCAGGTCGATGCGGTTAAGCGTGCCGTCCTTGCAATCCGCGACCCACAGCGACCCCGCCGCGATCGCCATCGCCCCGCACGGGTGCGTCATCGCCACTTCGGCGAGCTTGCCGCCACGCGACCAGCGTTCGACCCGCCCCTTATTGGTCGCCCAGACGCTGTCGCCGTCCACCGCGAGGAAATCGGCGAAGCCGGGCACGGTGAGCACCTGCTCCTCGCGCGGCTGCGGGTCGGCATGTGCGGGCGCGGCGGCGAGCAGCATGGCGAGCATTGGCATCCAGACCATCGCTCAGCCCGCCGCCACGTCGGTGGTGGCAGCCGGGCGCTGCTTCAGACGGGCGAGGATCGGCTGGAACGGGAACAGCCATTGCTCGCGGATCGACAGCCGCCGCCGCTCGTCCTGGCCGACCACCGACGCTTCGCCCTCCTTGTAGGTGCCGAAGATGCGGTCGAGCAGGATCAGCGAGTTGCCATAGTTGCAGCGCGTATCCTCATAGGGCACCGAATGGTGCAGGCTGTGGTGGCGGATCGTGGTGAACACGAAGCTGTACCAGATCGGCGGATCGGACCGTACATTGGCATGCGCGAAGCCGGAGACGACACCCAGCACGCTCACCCCGCAGAAGATCGCGGTCAGCGGCAGGTCGAACAGCGCGACGACGCTGAGGCTGATCAGGAACAACTCGATCGGATTGCCGACATAGCCCTTCGCCGCATTGAGCTGGGTGATGTGGTGGTGCGGTGCATGCGTCAGCCAGAAGGGCGCCGAATTGTGCATCAGCCGGTGCATCCAGTACTGGCCGAACTCGATCAGGAAGATCACCAGCGCCACCTGTGCCAGGAAGGGCCAGTGCAGCAGCCAGGGGGTGGCGATGCCCAGCGACTGCTTGAGCGCGAGCAGCGGCGTTTCGGCCAGCATGCGCGACACCCAGGAGATCGCGGTCGCGCCGAGCACGACGTAGAACAGGTCGGTCCAGAACTCGCGCCAGTTCATCCGCCAGCCGGCGTGCCGCTCGAACAGGAATTCGAGGCCCTGGATGTAGAGCGTGATCAGCGAGGAGACGATCACGATCGTCCAGGGATTGGCGAGGATGGCGGCGGGCGCGAAGGCCCAGAAGCAGACGACCGCCACCACGGTCGCCGGCGGTATGAGGTTCACGAGCCCTTTGGTCATGCGCTGTCGTCCCGATCGCGAGCGAGGCGATGCCGCCCCGTTTCGATCCGAAGCTAGTCAAGCAAAGGATATCCGCGCAGGTGGCCGAATGACGTAGCGCGCCCCAAAGCACGCGGCCGCGCGCATCCTTTCGGGAGACGCGCGGCCGGGAAAAGGCCGTTCAGACGGTCGGGCTCAGCGCAGCGCGGCGACCTGCACGCCACGGGCCTTGTTCGCCTGCGCGACGCGCGCCTCGACCTGGCTGCGGACCTGCTCGGCGACATCGGCGCGGCACAGGCGCGCGCGGGCTTCGAGTTCGGGGTGGATGGTCGCGAGATTCTCTCCGCACACCGCGCGGGCGGCCTGGTCGACGCGGGTGGCGAGGCGCTGCTGGCCGTCGGCAGTGGCGAGATCGAGACCGGCGAGCGTCAGCATCGCGCTGGGCTTGCCGAAGCCGGTGTCGGTGGTGCCGGCAAAGGCGGCGGTGCTGATCGAAAGCGCAGCGGCGGCCGCGACGAGCATCTTCATGTCAATCTCCTGCAACCAAGACCGCCTCACCCGAGCGGTTGAGGCGCATCTAGTCACAGGAACGACGAACGGCAAGATTAAAAACTACAGATACACTACGTAACTTCCGCATCACCCGATACGCAAAGTTTTGCAACGCAGCAATCGCTTATTACAGCTTTAGCCGTTCTTCATACCGTCATTATCGACTCCATAATTATTACGGATCACCGCGCACGTACTACCAGCGAGGCGAGTTCGGTGGTGTGGCCCATCAGCCCGACCGGCAGACGCACGGTTTCCCGCCGCTCGACCTGCCCCGCCGCATCGACCACCGCCACGTCGAGCGTGCGCGCGAAGGGCGAGGCAAAGCCCCGCACCGCCGCCACCGGTACGCGGACTTTCCAGCCGCGCCCGCCGCTGGCCGCGACGACGCGGTCGTTGATCGTGATCGTCTGAGCGGCGGAGCTTCGCGCACCGCGGATCAGCAGGCAGTCACCCGCTGCACAGCGCACCAGCTTGGCGCTCGGACGCGCATCGGCATGCGCCGCCGGTGCGATCAGCAGCGCAGCACCCAAAGCGAAGCAGGAGAATCTAGCCATGTGCGCATGGCTGCCGGAGTCCGCCGCGGCGCACCATGCGCCGTTTGACGTACGCGGCGGTCAGTCGATGGCGATGCCACGCTCGGCGAAATAGGCGGCGACGGGCGCCAGCACCGACTCGTGCTTGCGCCAGCGCGCCACCGAGTCGCGATAGATCGGGCGGCGGACCTGGGCGGCACTGGGAGTGGAGATCGCCCCGCCCTGCGCGTGGAAATCGAGGCAGCGTTCGGACCAGTCGAGCCCGCAATGCGAGAGCAGGCGGCGGGTCGCGCCTTCCTGATCGGCGACGATGTCCTCGTAGCGCAGCTCCAGGATGCGGCCGGGAAGCGCCGTGCGCCACAGGGTCATCAGCCGCTCGAACCCGGCGACATAGGCGGCGATATCGAGCAGGTCGTAGCTATAGTCGTAATAGCGCGAGCTGATCGCGAACAGGTTGCGGAAGTTTGCCAGCACCGTGTCCATCGGGTTCCGGCGCAGGCACACGATGGCGGCATTCGGCAGCGCCCGCGCGGCGATGCCGGCATAGTGGAAATTGCCGGGGAATTTGTCGACGAAGCGCCGCTCGGGCAGCCGGCGGTGATGCGCCGCCCGCGCCAGATAGTCGCGGCCGATCGCACCGAGATCGGTGCCCGCCGCGGCATGGAGCGTCTCGGGGTCGAGCACGGTGCGGCTGCGGGTGCCCGAGGCGGCCTTTACCGCCAGCGGAAGGGCCTGGAGTTCCCCGACGCTTTCCACGACCGGATGCGCGGCGAGGATGCGATCGACCAGCGTGGTGCCGGTGCGCGGCATGCCGATGATCAGGATCGGCGCCTCGACCGGCGCGTCCGTCACCGGCGCGGCAGCGAAGGCCGGCCAGCTGCCCGCCACGGCATCGACGATCGCGGCGTCACGCGCCGGCGCATAGCCAAGGGCAGCGCGATGCTCGGCATTCACTTCCAGCAGGCAAGCCAGCGCCTCGTCGCCGCGGCCGACATCCTCCAGTTCCTTGGCCAGCGCATAGCCGGTGAGCAGCCGGTCCGGCCCCCGCGCGCGCTGCTTTGCTGCTTGCAGCCGGGCGACATGGTTGCGCTCCGGCCCCTGCTTGCGCAGCCCGGCGAGGAGATGGTGTGCACGGGCATCGTCCGGGCTGCGCGCAAGCAAGGTCTCCAGCGCCGTCTCGGCATCGTCGGCGCGGCCGAGGAAGCTCAGCGTTGCCGCATGGTTGTACAGAAACTGGTCGTTTTCCGGCGCCAGCGCCGCCGCCGCCTCGAAGTGCGGCAGCGCCGCCTCGTGATCCCCGAGCCGGGCATAGACACAGCCGATCGTGTCGCGCGACAGCGCGTCGGCGGGCGGGTCCGCCTCCGCCGCTGCGAGCTGCGCGGCCGCATCGCCGTCGCGCCGTACCAGCGTGTAGAGCCGGGCGAGCTGCGCGCGATATTCGCCGCGCGGATCCTGCGCCACCGCCGCCTCGATCTGCCGGATCGCCTCGCCGATCCGCCCCTGCTCCGCCGCGATCACGCCCAGCAGGAAAGCGCCCTCGGCCAAGGGAAGCGCCGCCGAGGCCAGCCGCGTCGCCGTGTCGAGATCGCCTTGCTCCAGCGCCGCCCGCGCCGCCGCCGCGCTCATCCCGCGAGCGTCGCCACGGCGATCGCCGTCGCCGATGCGCGATTCTCGACCCCCATCTTCTGGAAGATCTGCTCGAGATGCTTGTTCACGGTGCGCGGGCTGATCTCCAGGATCTCGCTGATCTCGCGATTCTGCTTGCCGCGGCTGAGCCACACCAGCACCTCCGCCTCGCGCGAGGTTAGGCCGTGGCGATCCGAAAGGATGCGTTCGGCATCGCCCTCGCGCTTTTCGGTGAGGCGGAATAGCCATTCGCGCGCGCTGGTCTGGCGCAGAAAGCTGCACTGGAGCATGCTATTCCCGATCTGCAGCGTCGCCTGCGCGCCCGGCGGCACCGCCGGATCCTGCAGCCGCCGCACGACCGCGGCAAGCTCTTCGGGCAGGTCCAGCGCGCGCGGCGACCAATCGGGGAACAGTCGTTCGATCGTATCCCTGGCAAGCGGGGTCAGCCAGCCGGTCTGGCCCTCGGCATCGACCGCGAAAGATGGTCTGCCCGCAGTATCGAGCGCGAGCTGGCTGCTCTGCGCGATGCGGGCATTGGCAAGGTGCACCGAGACACGCGCGAGTAGTTCGTCCACCACGATCGGCTTGTGGACGTAATCGACCGCCCCGGCATCGAGCCCGCGCACGACATGCTCGCTCTCGGTCAGCCCGGTCATGAAGATCACCGGCACCTGGCGAAAGCGGCCGTCCTGTTTGATGCGCCGCGTGGTGCTGAACCCGTC
This sequence comes from Sphingomonas sp., assembly GCA_030824725.1. Classification (GTDB taxonomy): domain Bacteria; phylum Pseudomonadota; class Alphaproteobacteria; order Sphingomonadales; family Sphingomonadaceae; genus Sphingomonas. The sequence goes on along the minus strand of JAPJRE010000147.1, from coordinate 1,891 downwards.
GAGCCCCGGCATCACCGCATCCATCAGGATCAGATCGGGCGTGCCATGTTCGAGCAGTTCCAGCGCGGCGAGCCCGTCGACCGCGATCAGCACCGTCATTCCCGCCTGCTCCAGCGTCGCGGTGAGGAAGCGGAGCGATTCGGGGGTGTCGTCCACCACCAGGATCGTGGCGCCGGGATCGCTAGCCGACATCGTCGAGCGTCCTTGCCAGCCCGCGTAGATCGAAAGCTTCCAGTTGCGGCCGCAGCCGCGCGACGAGATCGGCGCTTTCGGGGACGTCCCTCTCCAGAGTCACGAGTGTCGTTTCGATTCCACGGACATGCCCGAGCTTCATAAAGCGGCGCAGCGCATCGAGATAGGGCGCCGCCGACGCAGGGAGTGCCCGAGGTGGACGGGGTGGCGCGGCGGCCGCCTCGGCATCCTCGACGATCCAGTCGAGCCCCAGCTGGCGCGCGATCATGTCGAGCAGCGCATCGAGATCGACCGGCTTGGTGAGGAAGGCATCGTGCGCGCGGCGGCCGTCATGGCCGGCATGGAACTCATGCGCATTGGCCGAGACCATCACGATCCGCAGCCCCGCCCCGAAGCGCGCGCGCAGTTGCTCGGCGATGTCCCAGCCGCTGGTGCCGGGCATCTGGATGTCGAGCAGCACGAGATCGGGCGAACAATGCTCGGCGAGCGCCAAGCCCGCCGCGCCGCCGCTCGCCTCGAAGACGGAGAAGCCGAGCGGGCGCAGCAGATGGTTGACCACGGTGGTTTGCGCCGGGCTGTCGTCGATCACCAGGATCGTCTTTTGCGGCCCCTGATAGCCGGTGACGCGGCGATAGGCGGCGGCCCCAGCGGGCGCCTCGATCGGCTCGGGCAGGAGCAGGCGGAGGAGGAAGCTGCTGCCCTTGCCCAGCTCGCTCGTCACCGTGACTTCGCCGCCCAGGATTCGGGCGAGCACGCGGGTGATGGCGAGGCCGAGCCCGATCCCCGGCTGCATCATCGTGTCCGGCTCGCGGCCGCGTTCGAACGGCTCGAAGATGCGTTCTAGGTCCTCGGGCGGGATACCGGGGCCCGTGTCGCGGACTTCGATTGCGGCGCTCTGGCTGCGATAGCGCACCGTGAGCGTCGCGCCGCCCTTGTCGGTATATTTGATCGCGTTGGACAGCAGGTTGATCAGGATCTGCCGCAATCGCTTCTCGTCGGTGCGGACATAGGCGGGCAGCCGGCCCTCCACGACATAGTCGAGCGACAGCCCCTTGGCCGAGGCCTGGACGCGGAACATCTCGACCACCTGGTCGAGCAAGGCCGGCAGCCGCACCAGTTCCTGCCGCACCTGCAGCACGCCGCTTTCGACGCGCGAGATGTCGAGCAGCCCCTCGACGAGGTTGGTGAGATGCTCGGCCGAGCGGCGGATCACCCCGCCCGCCTCGCGCGGCGGAATCGAATCGCCGCGCTCGAGCAACTGGGCATAGCCATAGATGGCGTTTAGCGGCGATCGGATCTCGTGGCTGACGGCGACGAGGTACCGTGTCTTGGCGGCGTTGGCGGCTTCGGCGGTTTCTTTCGCCTTGGCGAGCGCCGCCTCGGTTTCCTGGTGCGCGGCGATTTCCGCGCAGAGCCTTTCGGTCTGCGCGCGATTCGCCTCCTCGGCGGCGCGATGGCCCGCGCGTGCCTTCAGGAACAGCCGGGCAAAGGTCGCGGCGATGGCGAGTGCGAGCCCGAGGCTGATCGTTCCGAGGATGCGCGCCATCGCCATCGAATCAGCCCTTTCGACCGGCAGGCGGAGGCATTTTGCATTCCTCCCCCGAACGGGGAGGGGGCCCCTTCGCGCAGCGAAGGGTGGAGGGGCCGCCGCGATACGCGGCGGTGGCCCTGAACTCAAAGCGCCGCCCGCGCCTAGCGG
>JAPJRE010000146.1 GCA_030824725.1 Sphingomonas sp. | reverse complement strand
CTGCGGTCGACCGGACATCGCCCAGCACCGCACTCTTCGCCGGCGTGATCTGCACATGCGGTCCCGTCACCGCGGCCGTCCGTATCGTGTCGCCCGCCAGCGTGACGGTGTCGCCCGCGGTCAGCGCGCCGCCGAGCGTCATAGCGTCGCCGCGCATGTCCACGGTCGTCCTGGCCTGGCTGGTGCCCTGCACCACCAGATCGACCGCCGATGCGGTGAGGCTCCCGCCCGTCGATTCGACCGAGCCGAGCCTCAGCGCTCCTGCCCGCAGGAATACGCGGCCGGCGGCGCGCGCCAGCCCGGTGACGGCGATGCGGTCCAGGGCCGCTGATTCGCCGAGCACCAGCGTGCCCGCGCTGTCCAGGCTTGCCGCGTCCAGCGTTCCGGTCGTGTCGATCATGAGGTCGCCTGCGGTCGACCGGACATCGCCCAGCACCGCACTCTTCGCCGGCGTGATCTGCACCAGCTGACCCGTTATCGCCGCCGTCTCCAGGGCATCCACGCTGATGCGCACGTCGCCGTCGGCACGGATCGCGCCGGCGATGGCGGCGCGCCCCAGATTGCCTCGCAGCCCGATCAACACGTCCCCGGCGCTCGTCACCGCGCCCGTCTCCAGCGACCCCGCGACATCCAGCTCGACATCGTCGGAGGTCGACCGGACGTCGCCAACCTTCACGCCGATGCTGCCCCGCACGGTAACGGCGCTGCCGGTCAGCGCCGCCGTCGACACATTGCGTGCCGAAAGCAACACGAGGTCGCCCGCCGTCACCGCGCCGCCCAGCGTGACGTCATAGCCGCCGATCGCGACGATGCCCCCGGCCTTGCTGGCCCCCAGCACCGATACGTCGCCGCCGATCAGGTTGAGGATCCCGTTGGTCGATTCGGCGGAACCGAGCGACATCCCGCTGTTCGCCACCATGAACAGCAGCCCGTCCGCCTTCGCCGCCCCGGTGACGGTGATCGTGTCCGGTGCGGCGGTGTTGCCGATCCGCAGCTCGTCCGCGCTGGTGAGGCTCGTCGCGTGGATCGTGCCATGCGCCGAGTCGATCAGGATCTTGCCCTCGGTGGACTCGACATCGCCCAGCACCGCGCTCGTCGTCGACGTGATCTGCACCAGCTGACCCGTTATCGCCGCCGTCTCCAGGGCATCCACGCTGATGCGCACGTCGCCGTCGGCACGGATCGCGCCGGCGATGGCGGCGCGCCCCAGATTGCCTCGCAGCCCGATCAACACGTCCCCGGCGCTCGTCACCGCGCCCGTCTCCAGCGACCCCGCGACATCCAGCTCGACATCGTCGGAGGTCGACCGGACGTCGCCAACCTTCACGCCGATGCTGCCCCGCACGGTAACGGCGCTGCCGGTCAGCGCCGCCGTCGACACATTGCGTGCCGAAAGCAACACGAGGTCGCCCGCCGTCACCGCGCCGCCCAGCGTGACGTCATAGCCGCCGATCGCGACGATGCCCCCGGCCTTGCTGGCCCCCAGCACCGATACGTCGCCGCCGATCAGGTTGAGGATCCCGTTGGTCGATTCGGCGGAACCGAGCGACATCCCGCTGTTCGCCACCATGAACAGCAGCCCGTCCGCCTTCGCCGCCCCGGTGACGGTGATCGTGTCCGGTGCGGCGGTGTTGCCGATCCGCAGCTCGTCCGCGCTGGTGAGGCTCGTCGCGTGGATCGTGCCATGCGCCGAGTCGATCAGGATCTTGCCCTCGGTGGCCTCGACATCGCCCAGCACAGCGCTCGTCGTCGGCGTGATCGTCACCGAACCACCGGTTATCGCGGCGGTGGAGATCGTGCTGCCCACCAGCGTTACGTCGCCGCCCGAGGTCAGCGATCCGCCTAGCGTCAATCCCTTCGTCGCGGACAGTTTTATGCCGTCGGCTGCTCCGGCGATCCCCTGCACCGCCAGACCGTTTTCCAGGGCCTCCAGATAGATGTCAGCGTTGGTGGAGCGTAGCGACCCGAACTTGAACGCGCCTGCCAGCCCGACGATCTGCCCTGCCGCGACGGCATCACCGACAACCTCGAAAGCCCGCGGCTCGTCGCCGGAACCGACGTACAACGCGCCGGCGCTGCGCACAGACGCTGCGGTTACGTCGCCTCTGGTACTGACGGTGATGTCGCCGGCCGTGCTCTCGATCGCGCCCAGGGTCGCGTCTCCCCTCGGCAGGATCAGCAGCGAAGATCCCTTCACACCAGCCATCGTCAGGCTTTCGCCCTGCAACTGCACTTGGCGGCCGACCAGGTCACCCTTGACCGCGACGGCGCCGATCGATGCCAGGCGGACGTCCTTGCCTACGTTGACCACCCCGCCGATCGTCAGGTTGCCGATCGCGGCGAACTGGGCGTTGCCTGCGTCCACAGCAATGGTGCCGTCGACCGTCAGCGCGTCGTTGGTGACCACCAGGACATCGCCGCCGGTCGACTTGATCGATCCCAGCTTGGCGACGGTCGCCGCGATGTCGATGTCGCCGGCCGCGTTCGCCGCGGTGTCGACAGCGAGATTGGCCAGCGCCAGGTTCTTGCCGAGCTTGAGGTCGCCGCCGCTGGTAAGCGTATCCGCGCTGATGCTGCGGCCCGCGTCGATCACCAGATTGCCCGACCTGGTCTCGACCGTGTCGAGCGTCACGTCGCGCACGGCCGCGATGGTGACGTGGCTGCCGCTTTCGATCGACTCGATGGCGATGTTGCCTGCGACGGCAACATCCGGGGCGGCACCGAAGCTGACGGCGCTGGTCGGCGTGCCCGCGACCAGCACGACGCCGCGATCGCTGGGCAGCGCGCCGGTCGCGCGGACCATGCCCTGCACCGAGAGCAGCGTGTTGGTGACCGCGCCGCGCGAGGCAAGGCCCAGCGTGACGTTGCGGCCCTCGAACGTTCCCACCAGCCGGAGGGCGCCCTCGACGCTGCTGCCCTTGGCGATATTGAACACGAGCGGGCTGCCCGGTGCCATTGCGACGCTCACGTCTTCGCCGGCGATGAAGGCCGTGTCGGCCGCCGCGGACAGGCCGGCTCCGGCACCACTGCCGATGCTGGTGAGCGAAGGGCCGAGGAAGACGAGATCGCCGGTGCGGCGGCCGGAGGCGGCAGCAACATTGCCGCCTGTCGCGGTGAAGACGGCACCGCTGGCGATGGTGATCCTGCCGCCCGGCCCGCCGCTGAACCGCAGGTTCGGCGAAGTGCCGAGGAAATCGCTGTTCGATACGTTCAGCGTCGAGGCGAGGAAGCTGCCGGTGTTCACCACCGCCCCGGCGCCGAACATCAGGCCGTTGGCATTGACCAGATAGACCGCGACATTCTTGTCGCTCACCAGGCTGCCGTTGATGGTCGACGCCGTGCCGGAAAGATCGCGGTTGAGCACCGCGGCGTTGGTGGTGGTATTGGAGATCCCGGCTACGCTGCCGCGATTGTCGCGGAACGCCACCTGCTGGCCGGAGGGGATATTGAACCCGCCGTTCCAGTCGATCACCGTGCCGTTGTCGCGCAGCTTGACGGTCAGGGTGTTCGCGACGGTATCATCGAATTGCGCGGCCGCGCCGCCCGCCGCGCCGCCATGCGCAACGCTGGCCTGGGCGGGGTTGGGCAGCGTCTGCGCCCGCGCCGCGGGAAAGACGACGATCAGCCCGCCGGCCAGCGCCGTGGTGACGATCAGCTTGCGGTCGAGGCGCTTGCGCGAGCGTAGCATGGGACGTCTCCGGTGCCGGGGTCAGCGGGGCTGGTACTGAAGGGTGAGGGAGAGGAGCAGGCGCGGCGGCGCCCGCTTCGCGTCGGGCAACAGCAGCGCGCGATTCTGCGGCCGGGCATAGGTCGCCTCGAACGACAACAGGCGCGGCACCGCCACGCGCACGCCGGCGCCGAACGATCCCAGCCGCCGGCCGTCTTCGATCGCGGCGGTGTCGAGGTTCCACAGCCAGACGCTGTCGTAGAAGCCGAACAGATCGACGATGCGGCGTGCGCTGCGCAGCGGATGCAGCCGCAGCTCGCCGCGCAGGCCGATCGCGCGATCGCCCGAATTGGCGCCGGGATCATAGCCGCGCCCGATAGTGAAATTGCCGATCGAATATTCGTCGATGTTGAGCAGCGGCCGATCGGCCCATTGCGCTTCCACCGTGCCCGCCAGCGACACCAGCGGCGACAGCGATGCCTCGCCCTGCACGTCGCCACGCACCACCCAGGCGCGCGCATCGCCTTCGAACCGCGACGGGGTGTAGCCGTTGGTGGTCGTGCGCGGTCGCGTCGCGGCGAACAGGTCGAGGCCCTTGCGTGCCTCGATCGCGCCCGACAGCGCATAGCCGTCGCTGCCGTCGGCACGCAGGCCGCGCGTCCCCGCGGCAAGGCGCGCGAACAGCGTGCGCAGGCGATCGCGGTTGAGCGGCGCGCTGGTGCCGCTGCCATAGACCCGCACGCGCTGCTCGGAGAGCTCGAAGCCCCCGGCAAGATCGATGCGATCGCGCACGCTGCGCATGATCGGCGCCGCCAGCTCGAGCGTGCCGATCGTCGATCGTGAGCGCAGGTCGAGCACGCCGATGTCCGGCCGCGAGCGCGCATAGACGCCGCTGAGCGACAGCGTCAGGCCGTGGCTGCCCAGCCCCATGCTGTGCCCGGCCTGGACGACCTTCTGCTCCTTGGGGTCGGCGGTCAGTTGGCCGCCGAGATAGGTCATGTCCGACAGGCCGGTGAGCCCGTAGACCTCGACCCGGCCGAACGCCGATTCCCGCCCGACCTGCCGCGAGCCATAGTTGCGCGCGCTGAGCACCGCGCGCCAGCGGGTCACCGCGATGCTGAGCTCGCCGATGACCGCTCCGGGCGTGGTGCCGGCGGGGCGCAGCGCCAGCCGCACGTCCAGCCCCGGCACCTCGTCGGCCAGCAGCAGGATACGCTCGACATCGTGCGCATTGAGTGGGTCGAGCGCCTGGAGCTGCCGGATGCGCGCGGCGAGCGTGCCGCGATACGGCCCTGCATCGCCCTGCACGCGCACTTCCGCCAGCCGCGCCACCACCACTTCGAGGCGCAGCGTACCGTCTTCCACCCGCTGCGGCGGGATCTGGACCGAGGCGATATAGCCATGGGTGCGCAGCACCTCGTTGGCGCGGTCGCGGAGCGTGCATACCACCGCGAGTTGGTTGGTGCCTGTCGGCGGCGTCGAGGCCGCCCCGGCGAGGAGACTGCGGATCACCGCCGGCAGTTCGGCGCCGCCCGGACCGGTGAACTCGATCTTCCCGATATGGATATCGAGCTTGTAGCTGGCGAGCGGACAATCCTCCGGCTGGAGCGCCTGGGTTGCATCGATCCGCACCTTGCCCGAGGGCCGCGGGGCGGCGACGGCAGGGCCTTCGAGTTCCGGGCGGCTGGGGACGACCTGTGCCACGGCGAGGGTGGAGATACCCGAACCGGCCGCCGCCGGCACGAGATACGCCGCGCACGCACGTGCAAGATGCTTGACCCCCATCACACCCCCTGACGAACTCGACAATATCGCGGCGTCGGCCATCCCCATGGCGCGCTGCGACGCGAAGTTATCGCATTATTAACGATCCTGATGAAGTCCCTTCATTTCGGATCGAAAAATATCTCGCAATAAACCTCTGGAGACTCGCGCGTTTTTGCCTTCTCTCTGAATCAGAGCCCGTGGACTCCCCCGCCATTGGTCGGCGACGAGGCGATGATTGACTTGCATGCAGCTGATCAGGCGCGGCCGGGACGTTGCCGCCCTTGTACTGGCGGCAGCCTCAAGCACGCGGTAGGATCCCGCCGGTCGCTGCTCGGGCGGCCGAGCGAGGAGCCGCACATGGCGATGCAGATCACCTCCGGCGCGATGATGCAGTGCAGCTTCGGCGCGGCACCGGCCGCCATCAATATCCTGCCGGCCAATCGCGTCCTCACCGGCGGTGCGCCGGCCGGAACGATCATGGACCATGCGCCCATGCTCAACATCCCGCCGTTCGGGATGTGCAGCAGCCTCGCCAACCCCACCGTGGCCGCCGCGACCGCCGCCGCGCTCGGCGCGCTCACTCCGATGCCCTGCCTGCCGGCGACGCCCGCGCCCTGGGTGCCCGGCGTTCCGACGACCCTCATCGCCAACCAGCCTGCGCTCGATGCGAACTGCAAGCTCACCTGCCTCTGGGGCGGCGTGATCCAGTTCATTGCCCCCGCCCAGGCAACCGTGAGCCTCTGAGTCCGGCACTTGTAAAGCCGACGGTATGCCATCGCCGCGCAAGTAGAATTGAAACTTTCGATTGCACGATAGTACAGGGCGTTTACGTAGCATCTTAAGGATTCGATTTCGAGCGGGGATCGAATGGGGGACCGATGCCATCCTGAACTGCACGCGGCGGCGCGCCCTGCCGCACGATGCGCGCGAATCCTTGCGATCGCGCTTGCGCTCCTGTCCTTGTCGGGGTGCAAGACTCCCAAGATTCTTTGTTTCAGCTCGAGTGGCCTGCAGCGTCTGACCATCACCTCAACGGCGGAAAGTAATCATGGCCGGCCGATTGCCGTCGACCTCGTCTACGTCACCGATCGCAAGATCCTCGCGGCCATCGAGAAGCTCAAGGCGCGCGACTATTTCAGCGTGCGCACCCAGTTGCAGCGCGATTACCCGAAGGGCCTGATGCTGCGCGGCTGGGAATTGCAGGCCGGCCAGCAGATCGTCGCCGATCCGGTGAAGGCGCCGTGCAACCTGGCCGGCACCTTCCTCTTCGCCGATTTCGGCGGCGACGCGCCGGGCGACAACCGGCTGCGGCTGCAGAAGGTGAAGCAGGGCACGCTCGCGCTGGGCGAAGACGGGTTTCTCTGGACCCCCGACAAGGGATGACGATGCCGATCCACGCCAAGGACATTCCCGATCTGGTGCATTGGTATCGCGGCATGCTGCTGATGCCCGAGCATTTCCGCACCGCCGCCGCGCGAAGCGACATGCTCGCCGCCTATCTGCTGCATGCCGCCCAGCCCTTTGCCTGGGGCGTGCGTTCCTTTTCCGCGCCCGTCCTGATCGGGAACGAGCTGGTGATCGACAGCATCGAGGCGCTGCTGCCCGATGGCACCGTGATCGCGATCGACCAGGAGCGCGGCGGTGCGGGGTTGCGCCTCCCGATCGACAAGGCTGGACTCAAGCCCGAGCTCGACAAGCCGGCCGACGTCTATCTGGCGCTCGCCGCCTGGAACACCGCCAGCCTCGATCTCGATCGCACCGACGGCGGTGCGGCCCGCCGCTATCGGGCCGATCCCGATCGGCCGCCTCCCACCGCCGCCGAGGAGGAGGACGAGGCCGAACTCGGTCGCGGTATCGCGCTCCACCCGGAGGTCATGCTCGTCCTCGGCACGTCGGACCAGCCGCCGCGCCAGGCCTACACCCTGTTGCGCGTCGCCCGGCTGGGCGTGCGCGACGGCAAGCCCGCGCTGCTGGAATATGAGCCGCCCCGTGTGCGGATCGGGGACTCGCTCGTGCTGTCACGCCGTATCGAACTGCTCCTCGCCGACATGCATGGCCGGGCGGCGCATCTCCATGCGGAGATCGGCATCCATCGCACGCTGCCGGCCGGCGGCGAAGGCGAGGCGACGTCGGCGGTGCGCGAGGGCGGCGCTCAGGACGGGCAGATCCAGGCGCTGATAGGCGAGCTGCGCGCGATGCGGATGCACAGCGAGAACCAGCGCGCCAGCCGGATGGGCGGCGAGGCGTTCCGCGCGCTGATTCGCCTGTTGCCGCGGCTGCGGACGATGCTGAAGACGGGGGCGTCGCACCCGTTCGACGTCTACCTCGCGCTGTGCGATGCGCTGGGCGAGCTGGCGCTGGTCAGCCCGATGTCCGATCTCGACCAGCTGCAGCCCTATGACCATCACGATCCGCTGAAGAGCTTCGACGCGCTGATCGCGGACATTCGCCGGGCGCTGTCGGTATTCGACCTGCGCTATCAGCTGGTGCCCTTCACCCGCCGCAGCGACACCGCCTTCGAGCTGCTGCTCGATCCGGAGGATCTGGAACGCGGTGGGTCGCTGCTGATCGGCGCGGTGAGCTCGCGCGCGCGCTCGCGCGAGGAACAGCGCCGCTGGCTGGAGACCGCCGCGATCGGCCTGCAGGACTCGCTGGGCGACATCCGCCGCCGGCGCGTCGCCGGCTGGGAGCGGAGCGTCGGCATCGGCCGCGATCCGGCATTGGGGATCAGCGAGACGCCGCAGCTGGTGCTCGCGCGCATCATGCCCGATCGCGACCAGATCGGCGCGGGCCGGCTGCTGGTGATCGACAGCGACATCGGCGAGGGCCCGGTCGAGATGAACTTCTACCGCCCGGTGCAGCAGCCCGGCGCCGCGGCCGATCCCCGCCCCGCACCATGATGGCCGCGCCGCTATCGCCCGAGGCGCAGCATGCGGCCGATGATTTCCGCGCCTTCCATGCGCGCCTGCTGGCGATTCAGGCGCGGATCGCCGCCCCCCTGCCGAACCGGCCCGGCGCCGCGCCGATCCGCCGCGAACTGGCGGAGGCGATCGATGCGCTGGGCTATGTGCCGGTCCGCGCGCCCGATGCGATGCGCATCGATGCCGGCTATGTGCTCGCCGCCTTCGCCGACGAACTGCTGCTCACCGGTTCGAGCGACTGGGCGGAAGCGGAGGGCTGGGACCAGCGCCCGCTCGAGGCGGCGCTCTACGGCACTGCGCTGGCCGGCGACCGGATCTTCGCCGCCGCGGCCGCATTGGTCGACGGCCGCCGCGACGATATCGCCACCGCCACCACCCTGCTGCTCGCGCTGATGCTGGGGATGCGCGGCAAATGGATCGGCCGCGACGATCGCGGTGCGCTGGCGGCGCTGCGCGTGGCGCTCTACGCGCTCGTCACCGGGCGCGCCTATGCACCGGAGGACGGCGCGCCCTATCAGCGCGTGGCGCTGCGCTCCACTGCGCTCACCGGCGCCAGCGGTCGGCGCCTGCCGACACTCTGGCCCTGGCTGTTGGCGCTGGCGGCGGTGATCCTGCTCTATCTGCCCGTGAGCCATCTCGTCTGGCGCAGCCAGGTCGCGGCGGTCGACGCAGCTGCGCAGGCGATCATCCGCAACGCGGTGGCGCCCGAGACGCTTCCCGGGCCCGCCGCCCCGTCGAAGCCCCAGCCCGCAGCCGCCTCGCCGGC
>JAPJRE010000145.1 GCA_030824725.1 Sphingomonas sp. | reverse complement strand
CGTTCATCGCGAGCACGCGCGTCTGGAAGGCGATCTTGTCCAGGCCCTCGATCACGCCGTCGATATTCTTGGCGCTGCCGCTCGCGCGGTCCATCGCCTGCACCGCGCGGGCGGTGGTGCCGCGGCCGTCGCGCAGCGCCGTAGTCGCCTCGCCCGCGCGCTTCACCGTGTTGTCGGCGGCGATCATCGTTGCGCGGAGGCGCTCTTCGATCTTCGCCAGCGCCTCGGTCGCCTGGGCGAGGTTGGCCGCGCTCTTCTCGGTGCGGTGCGCCAGGTCCTCGGAGCCTTGCGCGACCTCGGACGAGGTGTTGCGGATATTGTCGGCGCTTTCGCTGACCAGCTGGACGCGGGCGCGCAGCGAGGCGATCGCCTCGTTGATGTTGTGGCGCAGCACTTCATATTCGGCCGGGAAACGCTGGTCGATCGTGCGGCTGAGGTCGCCCTCGCGCAGCGCCAGCAGGCCATTGCCGAGCACCTCGGTGACTTCGCGCTGCGCCTCGAGCTTGCGCGCATCCGCTTCGCTCTGCGCGGCCGCCGCGGCGCGGTAATGCTCCAGGCCGCAGGCGATGCGGCCCATTTCGTCGGTACGATCCTGATAGGGGATCGTCGCCACTTCGCCCTTGGCGAGGCGGTCGGTGAGCGCCGACAGCGTGCCGACCGGCTCCAGCACCCGGCGATACATGGTGATGTAGAAATGCGCGGCCTGTCCGCCGACGATCAGCGCCAGCCCCAGCACGATGCCGATCGCGAGGTAGAATTCGAATGCCCCGTTCGCAGCGACGCGCTGCTGGTCCGCCAATGCCATGGTGACGAGCTTGTCCACCGCGGCGCGGTGCGTGTCGTACAGGGCGGTCAGCTTGGCGTAGCTGGCGTCGATTGCGGCACGGTCACCCTTGCGGGTGGCGGGCAGAAAGCCCTGGTCGAGCTCGTTCCAGAATGCCTGGGCGGCAGGATGCGCCTGCTGGAGCAGCTGCGTGCGCAGGCTCTCCTCCACCCGCGCCGTCTGCCAATATTTGTTGCGCTCCAGGTAGAGCTTCTTGAGCCCCTCCAGCTTCTCGGCACGGGTGCCCACGCTGTCTGGATTACGGGCGATCAGCGTCGCTTCGAGAAACGGCTCGATGATATATTCGGGGGGAGGAAGGATATCTGCGATGAGGTCGGCATTGACCTGCTGGTGCAGCTGCACCTCGCCGCCCATGCGAATGCGATCCAGCCGCCAGGCCGCCAGCGAGCCGCCGACAACCAGAAGCGCCATCATGGCTAACGCGCTGTTGCGAACGAAACTTGCAATCGACATCCACGATCCTCTGGTGACAGGCGCACGCGTCCCCCAAGCGGGCCTCCGGCGAGGAAGGCCTTTGGTAGATTATAGGGGGAGGATCGGGGCGTGTTGCCCCGAATCGGGATTATTCCTGCATATTCGTAAGAATACGGATCACCTCGCAGCCGACGCGGGCATCGGGATAGATATCCTGCTTGGCGGAGCGTACGCGAACCTCGACAACGCGCGGATCGCGCATCGCCAGCGCGGCGACCTGTTCGCACAGCACTTCCTGCAGCTCGAAATGGCGCGAGCGGACAAGGGTGTGGATACCCTCGCGGAGAAAGTCGTAATCGACCACCGCGTCGATCCGGTCCTCGGGCACCTCAGGGTAGCGGCAGGTCATCGATACGTCGATGCGGACGCGCTGGGGGGCAGCGCGCTCATGCGCATGGATGCCGAGGCCCATCGAGACCTCCAGCGCTTCGAGATGGATCACATAGTCAGGCATCGGGGCGGTGCTCGCGTCCTTCGAACATCACGTCGCTGTCGCGCGCGAGGAAATGCTGGCCGCAATCGACATAGACATTCTGTCCGGTGACGCTGCGGCACTCGAGCAGATGCGCGACCGTTGCGGCGATGTCGGCCGGGTCGACCGGGCGGCGGAGCAGGTTCTGGCTGCCCGTGCGGGCAAACTCTTCCTCGGTCTGGTCGAGGCTCGGAAGGGTGAGGCCGGGGGACACCGCGTTCACCCGCACCCGCGGTGCCAGCTTCTGCGCGAGCATTTGCGTCGCGCCCTGCAGCGCCAGCTTGGAGCAGGTGTAGCTGAAGAAGTCCGGGTTGAGGTTGCCCACCTTCTGGTCGAGCAGGTTCACCACGGCGCCCTCGGTCAGATCCGCCTGCGCGGCGAGCGCCATGGCGAGGCCGACGGGGGCCGCAAGGTTCACGTGCATGTGGCGGTCGAGCAGCGCGTAATCGGCGATGGGCGCCTGATCATAGGCGAACAGCGAGGCGTTGTTGACCACCGCGTCGAGCGGGCCGCCAAAGGCGTTGCGGCACGCCTCCACCAGCGCGGCGGGAGCAGCCGGATCGGCCAGTTCGGCACAGACGATCGCGACCGTCGCGCCGTCGGCGCGCAGTTCGGCGGCAAAGGCCTCGGCTTCCTCGGGCGAGTGATGGTGGTGGATCGCGACGGCCCAGCCGCGCGCGGCCAGGCCCCGGCTGATCGCCGCGCCGATGCGACGCGCGCCGCCCGTGACCAGCACCCGCCCGGGCATCAATAGCCCATCAGCTTGAGCACTTCGGCCCGGCTGCGCTCGTCCTCGCGAAATACGCCCATCATCCGGCTGGTGACCATGCCCACGCCCGGCGTGCGCACGCCGCGGCCGGTCATGCAGCCATGCTGCGCCTCAATCACCACCGCGACGCCTTGGGGGTGGAGGTGGTTCCAGATGCAGTCGGCCACTTCCGCGGTGAGCCGTTCCTGTACCTGCAGGCGGCGGGCGAAGGCGTGGAGGACGCGAGCGAGTTTGGAGATGCCGACGACATGGTTCCTGGGCAGATAGGCGATCGATGCCTTGCCGGTAATCGGCGCCATATGGTGCTCGCAATGTGACTGGAAGGGAATGTCCTTCAGCAGCACGATCTCGTCATAGCCGCCGACTTCCTCGAACACGCGCGACAGATGGTGCGCGGGATCCTCGCCATAGCCAGCGCAATATTCCTTCCAGGCGCGGGCGACGCGCTGGGGCGTGTCGAGCAGCCCTTCGCGGCTGGGATCGTCCCCGGTCCAGCGGATCAGCGTGCGGATCGCCTCGGCCACGTCCTCCGGCACCGGGATCTTGGGCGACGCCGCAACGAGGTCGCCGTCTTCGGGGTCGTGGTGGTGATCGTGCATCATTCGTCCTTTCGGTGTCCGCTACGCCTTCCGTTACGGCAAGCGCGCTTTGCCGGCCGGCACTCGGGTTAGCCCGTCAACATCCGCTAAGAACCGTCATTTTCCAGAGCTTTGGCAACGTTTGGTGCGTTGACCTCCGGAAAACCACGGCAATAGCTTCCCGTCGCAAAAACAGCAAAGTCGCGAGCGGCGCAAGATCGCGACGGGCAGGGAGAGGGAACAGCATGGGGAACGGCGAAGCGCTCGGGGCGTCGGTACTGCTGCTCGCGCTGGCCCTTCCCGCGGCTGCGCAGGCGCAACAAGCGGACGCGCCGCCCCCGGGCGACGGCTATGTCTCCGCCAACGACATCGTGGTCACCGCCACGCGCCGCAGCGAAACCGTGCAGGACGTGCCCATCGCGATCACCGCGATCGGCCCGCAGCTGCTCGAGAATGCCGGCATGGACACGGTGCGCGACCTGGAGCAGCTGGCGCCGTCCCTGCAATCCTCGATCGGCCAGTCCGCCGCCACCGGCACCACCATCTATCTTCGCGGTATCACCACCGGCGGTGACAATCCGGGGTTCGAGCCGGCGGTGGGCGTGTTCATCGACGGCGTGTTCCGCGCGCGCTCCGGCGTGGCGATTTCCGAGCTGCCGGAGCTCGAACGGGTGGAGATCCTGCGCGGTCCGCAGGGGACGCTGTTCGGGCGCAACACCTCGGCCGGCGCGCTCAGCATCTTCACGGCGAGCCCCAAGTTCGAGAGCGGCGGCTATGCCGAGGCGGGCTATGGCAATTACGATGGCGTCGAGCTCCGCGGCGCGCTGACCGGACCGGCCAGCGAGCATGTCGCGCTGCGCCTCGACGGGGCCTATCGCACGCGCGACGGTTATATCGCGGACGCCAACGGCCGCCGCGCGATCAACGACGTCAACCGCTGGCTGGTCCGCGGCCAGGCGCTGCTCGACCGCGGCCCGGTCACCCTCCGGCTGATCGCCGACTATTACCAGACCGATGAGCAATGCTGCGCGGTGGTATCCGCCGTGCGCGGGCCGTTCGCGCCGGTGATCCAGCAGCTGGCGGCGGCGCAGGGGCTGGTAGGGCTCTACACGGGCTCGACCGACGATCGCATCCAGGCGGTCTCGCCGGGCCGCGACTATGGCGAGAAGGTCCGCGACTATGGGCTCTCCGGCGAGCTGAACTACGATCTGGGCGGTGCCAGGCTCACCGCGATCACCGCCTATCGCCGGTGGCGGGTGGTGCGCGCGCAGGACATCGACTTTTCCGGGATCGATCGCGCCTATCGCGATGGCTATCGCAACGCCTTGTCGGATTTCACCCAGGAAGTGCGGCTGCAGGGATCGGCGCTCGGCGGCAAGCTCGACTGGCTGGTCGGCGGCTTTTTCCTGAATGAGACCAATACGCTGCGCGACACGGTGCGGGTTGGCACTGATTCCAACCGCTATGTCGATGCGGTGTTTTCCGCCCAGCTGCGGCCGCTGTTCGGCACGCCCGTGCAGTTCTACGGATCGCTCGGGGCCAGCGTGCCGACCTTCGGGCAGGTCCTGCTCAACCCCGCTGTGCCGCCCGCCGCCTATGGCCAGCTCGCGCCGCTGGTGACGCTGTTCCGTGCCCAGGCCGGGACTGCGCCGATCGCCGGGATCCCGATCATGCCGGGGCTTGCCGCACTTGCCCTCCAGCCGCTGCCGGGCAACGCACCCGGCCAGGGCAACAACAGCGACGATTTCCGGGTCAAGACCAACGCCTTCGCGCTGTTCACCCACGACATCGTCCACCTGACCGACGCGCTGTCGCTCACGCTCGGCGCGCGCTGGAACCACGAGACCAAGCACCTGACGGCGACGATCGCCAGCAACACCGGCGCCTGCACCTTCTTCAACCAGGCACGCACCGGCAATCCGGCGGCCGCTGCCTATGCCAATATCCTGCGCCAGGTGCCGGGCCTGTTCGGCAACCTGTTCCTGCTGAGCTGCAATCCGGCGGTGAACAGCGAGTTCAACGGCGCCTATGCCGACAGGCGCAGCGAGGACCAGCTGACCGGCACGGTCAAGCTCGCCTACAAGTTCAGCCCGCGCGTGCTCGGCTATGTCAGCTATGATCGTGGCTACAAATCGGGGGGCTATAATCTCGACCAGGCGACGTTCGATTCCGCGCTGCTCGGCGGCAACGGCGCGCAGGCCGGCGATCTGCGCTTCTCCCGGGAAACCGTCGACTCGCTCGAAGCCGGATTCAAGACTCAGTTCGGCCGCAAGTTCACGCTCAATCTCGCGGGCTTCTATTCGCAGTTCCACAATCTGCAGAGCCTGGTGTTCAGCGGCACCAATTTTGTGGTGCAGAACGTGCCGAAAACGACCAGCAAGGGGGCCGAGGCCGAAGCAACGATCCAGCCCGAGCGGGACCTGATCTTCCAGATCGGCTACAGCTATATCGACGCGCGCTATGACGATGACGGCAAGAATTTCGCCGGTACGCCGCTGGTGGGCAAGGGCGACCAGCAGCTCGACAACCAGCCGCGGCATACGGTGACCCTCGCCGGCACCTGGACCCCGTCGATCGCCAGGGGCCTGAACGGCCTGCTCCACATCGACATGCGCTACAATAGCGAGGTCAACATCCCTTCCAGCCCGCCCGACGCGAACGGCCGCAACGCGCTGTACAACCCCGGCTATCCTTTGGTCTCGGCAGTGATCGGCGTGCAGCGCCCGGATGGCCGCCGCAGCCTGCAATTCTGGGTGCAGAACCTCACCAACCAGCACTACTTCATCAGTGGCTTCGGCGTGCCCGAGCAGAATGGCAGCTATGCGGGCTATCCGGGCACGCCGCGCTTCTATGGGGTACGCGCCAAGTTCGGCTTCTAGCTCACCGCTCGAACAGGCGGTCGAGCGGGCCGTCGGCGAGGCACCAGAGCAGCGCGACCAACGCGGCGCAGGCCAGACCCGCCGCGGGCGATGCGATCGCCACGGCGAGGCCCGCAAGGTACAGGCAGCAGGCGAGCATGCTCTTGCGCAGCGTGCGGCGGTGGTAGCGCTGCGCTTCGGCCGAGCGGGCGCCGGTGCGCCGGATCACCCGTTGCAGCCCGTTATAGGCGAAGGAGGGGAGGAGCATCACCAGCATGTAGAGCAGGGTCGCTTCGCCGCTGAAATGCTGCTCGCCCAGATAGGCGGTGGCGAAGGGGATCAGCGACAGGGTGAACAGCAGCACGATGTTCGACCAGAGCAGTGCGTTGCCGGCGCGGGTGGCGAACTGGAACAGCCTGTGGTGGTTCACCCAGTAGATCGCCACATAGACGTAGCTGAGTGCATAGGCGAGGAAGACCGGCCACTGCGCGGCCAGCGCACGCAGCCCCGGCGCCTCGGGCGCGTGCAGTTCCAGCACCATGATCGTCACGATGATGGCGATCACGCCATCCGAAAACGCCTCGACGCGCTTGGCACCGTCGCGGCCTTCCTGGTCCTGCATATTCGTCCTCCTGCCCGCGGCCGTGGTGGCGCAGGCAGGAGGACAGGGCAATCAAACCAAGGGTTTACTTGGCCGAGAATGCCGCGTTGATGTGCAGCTTCACTTCGTCCGAGACGAAGGGGACGTATTTGTCCATGCCGAAGTCGCTGCGCTTGATCGAGGTGGTCGCCTCGAAGCCGAAGTTCAGCTTCTTCGACATCGGGTTGGTGCCGGCGCCGACGAGCGTGGTGTCGAGCGTGACGGGCTTGGTGACGCCGTGCAGCGTCAGGTCGCCGGTGATCTGCGCCTTGGTGCCGGTGACGACGACCTTGGTCGAGACGAAGCGGATCGTCGGATACTTGGCCGAATCGAAGAAATCCGGCGAGGCGAGGTGCTTGTCGAGCGCCGCGACGGTGGTGACGATGCCGCTGGTGGGGATGGTGATGTCCAGCTTGGCGTCGTTCGGCTTGGCCGGATCGATCGTCAGCGAACCGGTGGTGCCGCCGGCCTGGCCGGTGAACTGGCTGAAGCCGAAATGGTTGACCTGGAAGTCGACCTGGGTGTGACCGGTGTCGACGGCATAGGTGCCGGCGGGAACGCGGCTGGCGTCGGCCTGGCCGGGAAGTTCCTGGGCGAAGGCGACCGGCGCGGTCGCGAAAAGAGCGAGGGCAATGAGAGCGCGCATGACTGTTCCCCTTGGGTGGTTGCGTCATGCCCGTAATGCGGCCGCCGGCCGCGCAAAGCTAGTGCGCAGCCGGCAACCCACGGTTTCCGCTCGTGATCAGTTCTTCGACTGGTCGACCAGCTTGTTAGCGCCGATCCACGGCATCATTGCGCGCAGTTCGCTGCCGACCTGCTCGATCTGGTGGCGCTTGGCGGCGATGCGGCTGGCCTTCAGCTCGGGCTGGCCGGCGCGGTTGTCGAGCACGAAGTCCTTGACGAAGCGGCCCGACTGGATGTCGGCGAGCACGCGCTTCATTTCCTTCTTGGTTTCCTCGGTGATGATGCGCGGGCCGGTCTTGATGTCACCATATTCGGCGGTGTTCGAGATCGAGTAGCGCATGTTGGCGATGCCGCCTTCATACATCAGGTCGACGATGAGCTTCAGTTCGTGGAGGCACTCGAAATAGGCCATTTCGGGGGCATAGCCGGCCTCGACCAGCGTCTCGAAGCCGGCCTGGACGAGCGCGGTGGTGCCGCCGCACAGCACGGCCTGCTCGCCGAACAGATCGGTCTCGCACTCTTCGCGGAAGTTGGTCTCGATGATGCCCGAGCGGCCGCCGCCGACACCCGACGCATAGGCCAGCGCCACGTCATGCGCGTTGCCCGAGGCGTCCTGGTGGATCGCGATCAGGCAGGGGACGCCGCCGCCGCGGACATATTCGCTGCGCACCGTGTGGCCGGGGCCCTTGGGCGCAATCATGATCACGTCGATGTCCGCCGGCGGCTCGATCAGGCCGAAATGCACGTTGAGGCCGTGCGCGAAGGCGAGCGCCGAACCCGGCTTCATGTTGCCCTTGATATCGGCCTCCCAGATCGCCGCCTGGTGCTCGTCGGGCGCGAGGATCATCAGGATGTCGGCCCAGGCGGCCGCTTCCTTGTTCGGCAGCACCTTGAAGCCCGCCGCTTCCGCCTTGGCGGCCGAGGCCGAACCTGGGCGGAGCGCGATCGCGACGTCCTTCACGCCCGAATCGCGCAGGTTCTGCGCATGGGCATGGCCCTGGCTGCCATAGCCGAGGATGGCGATCTTCTTGTCGGTGATCAGGTTCAGATCGGCGTCGCGATCATAATAGACACGCATGGTGGTATTCTTCCCTTTCAAATTCTTCGGTGCGCGGATGCGCGGAGAAAGTCAGGCGGCTTCGCGGCCGCGCGAGATCGCGACGATACCGGTGCGGGCGACTTCGACCAGCCCCACTTCGCGCATCAGCTCGACGAACTTGTCGATCTTGTCGATCGTGCCGGTGACTTCGAACACGAAGCTGGAGATGGTCGCATCGACCACCCGTGCGCGATACACTTCGGCAAGGCGCAGCGCCTCGATCCGGTGATCGCCGGTGCCGGCCACTTTCACCAGCGCCAGCTCGCGCTCGACATGCTCGCCCTTGGCGGTGAGGTCGACCACCTTGTGGACCGGCACCAGCCGCTCGAGCTGGGCGATGATCTGCTCCATCACCGGTGCGGACGCGAAGGTGACGATGGTGATCCGGCTGATCAGATCGTCGTCGCTGATCTCCGACACGGTGAGCGACGAGATATTGTAGCCGCGCGCCGTGAACAGGCCGGCGATCCGCGCGAGGATGCCGGGCTCGTTATCGACGATGACCGCCAGCGTGTGGCGCTCGATGGCTTCTTCCTTGATGTGCATTTCTACCCCTTCGATCCTCCCCGGAACGGGGAGGGGGACCGGCGCGAAGCGACGGTGGAGGGGGCTCTCCGCGAGCTAGTCGCTTGTGGAGGCCCCCCTCCACCACCGCCGGCGGCCCCGGGCCCCCACCCCCAGCCCGGGAGGGTAGGTTGCGGTAACAAAAAAAC
>JAPJRE010000144.1 GCA_030824725.1 Sphingomonas sp. | reverse complement strand
GCCCTATTCCGCTCGCCCCCCGGCTCGGCTACGCCTGCCGCATGCGTCTTCGCCTTTCGGCCCTTGCCACCCGCCCCTGGCTCGTCGCCCTGCTGATCGGCATTGCCGCCCAGCTGCTGTTCACGCTCCATCTCGACCAGCCGGGCGGGATCATGTTCGACGAGGTGCATTACGTCCCCGCCGCCAAGTCGCTGATCGAGCTCAGCGGCCCGCGCAACACCGAGCATCCGCTGCTCGGCAAGGAGCTGATCGGCGCTGGCATGGACCTGCTTGGCGACAATCCGTTCGGCTGGCGGCTGATGCCGACCATCGCGGGCACCGCCACGGTGCTGGGCATCTTCGCCTTTCTGTGGATCCTGATGCGCGGGCGGATGCGCGTGGCGGTGACCGGCGCGGTGCTGGCGATGCTCAACCAGAGCCTGTTCGTCCAGGCGCGCACCGCGATGCTGGACGTGTTTCTCGGCGCCTTCCTGCTCTGGGGCATGACCTTCCTGCTCTGGGCGATGCACGGCACGCGCGGGCAGGTGCGCTGGCGCTGGTGCATCGGGGCGGCGCTGCTCGGGCTGGCGACCGCAGTGAAATGGGCGGCA
Organism: Sphingomonas sp.; assembly: GCA_030824725.1. GTDB lineage: Bacteria > Pseudomonadota > Alphaproteobacteria > Sphingomonadales > Sphingomonadaceae > Sphingomonas. The sequence goes on along the minus strand of JAPJRE010000144.1, from coordinate 8,549 downwards.
GCGCCCTATATCGCCGGGCTGGGCCTCGCGCTGGTCGCGGTACGGCTGTACGACGCACGTCGCGCCCGGCGCCCGATCGCCGCCGCGCTCTTCTCGGGCGACCAGCCGCACTGGCCGGGGCTCTCGACGCTGACGGCGCTCGTGCTGCTCGGCGCGATCAGCATCCCGGTCTATTTCGCCACCTTCGCGCCGACCTTCTTCTACCTGACCGGCGCGACCGACGGCCTGCGCGGGCTGCTCCACCTCCAGCGCGAGATGTATGCGGCGCAGACCCAAGTGCTGCCCCACCATAATTACCAGTCCGAATGGTGGAGCTGGCCGTTGATGCTGCGACCGATCTGGTTCTTCTACGAATGGGATCACGGCGCCCAGCGCGGCGTGCTGCTGATCGGCAACCCGGTGATCATGTGGGGCGGGCTGGTCGCGGTGCTCGCCGGCTATGTGCTGTGGTTCCGCACCAGGGCGTGGCGGCCCTTCGCGCTGGCGCTGCTCTGGACCTTCTCGATCGCAATCTACGCGATCATCCCCAAGTCGCTGGGATTCTATTATTACTATCACCTATCGGCGCTCTTCCTGTGCCTGCTGCTGCCCGTGATCTTCCACCAGTTCGACCGGCTGCGGGCAAAGGGATGGGAGGAATGGTATCTCGGGCTCGCGCTGGTCAGCTTCGGCTATTTCTACCCGATCCTTGCCGCCGCACCGCTGAACGACCCCCAGAGCTATGCCCATTGGATGTGGCTGCCGAGCTGGCGCTAAATTTCGGGGCAGCCCCGCGGGGCATCTTGAACCGATTCGATCCGTCGCTAGCTTGACATCGGTTTCAAACCGCAACGGAGTTCCCATGACCGCATCGGCCGACGTCCTGTTCCGCCCGTTCCGCATCAAGTCGCTCGATCTGCCCAATCGGATCGTGATGGCGCCGATGACGCGGACCTTCGCGCCCCAGGGCGTGCCCGGTGCGGCCAACGCCGCTTATTATCGTCGTCGCGCCGAAGGCGGCGTGGGCCTGATCCTCTCCGAAGGCACGGTGGTCGACCGCCCCGCCTCGCGCAACCACCCCAACATCCCCTTCTTCCACGGCGACGCTGCGCTGGCCGGGTGGAAGACGGTGATCGACGAGGTGCATGCCGCGGGCGGCAAGATGGCGCCGCAGATCTGGCACACCGGCTCGACGGTGGGGCCCGATCGCAACTGGCAGCCGGAATCGCCGGTGGAAAGCCCCTCGGGCGTCGTCGCGCCGGGCAAGCCGCGCGGCGTGGCAATGACCGAGCAGGATATCGAGGCGACGATCGCCGCCTTCGCCAAGGCCGCGGCAGATGCCCAGCGGCTCGGCTTCGACACGGTCGAGATCCACGGCGCGCATGGCTATCTGATCGATCAGTTCTTCTGGGCCGGTACCAACACCCGCGAGGATGGCTATGGCGGCGCCACCCTGCCCGAGCGCTCGCGCTTCGCGGTAGAGGTGGTAAAGGCGATCCGCGCGGCGGTGGGCCCGGGCTTCCCCGTGATCCTGCGCCTCAGCCAGTGGAAGCAGCAGGATTACAGCGCCCGCCTCGCCACCACGCCCGACGAGATGGCCGCCTGGCTGCAGCCGCTGGTCGATGCCGGGGCGGACGTGCTGCACTGCTCGCAGCGCCGTTTCTGGGAGCCGGAGTTCCCCGAGATCGACGGCGAGAACGGCCTCAACTTCGCGGGCTGGGCGAAGAAGCTCACCGGCGCCGCGACGATCAGCGTCGGTTCGGTCGGCCTGTCGGGCGAGTTCATCGCCGCGTTCGGCGGCGAGACCTCGGAGCACAGCGATCTCGACAGGCTGGTCGAGCGGATGGAACGCGACGAGTTCGACCTGATCGCCGTCGGCCGCGCGCTGATCAGCAATCCGGATTGGGCGAAGAAGGTCCAGGCCGGCGCGGGCGAAGCGCTGAAGGGCTTCAGCCCGGCAGCGCTGGCGGAACTGGTTTGATCTGACGCCTACGCACCCCCTTCTCTTCGGCGGAGGGGGGCGCTTGCGCCCGCGCCACCGCCCCTGACGCGGCAACGGGACACTCACTCCCCCTTGGGCAGCTTGATCCCCAGCAGCACCAGCCGCTCGCCGGTGATGCCGAACCAGTGCGGCACCCCGGCCGGCACCAGGATGACGTCGCCGGGGGCGAGGGCGCGGGTGGTGCCGCCCTCGATCCGGCTGCCTTCCACCAGTGTGGGGTTGCGCACCTCGCGATCGGGCATGGTGCCGCCCGAGACCAGGGTGCCCGCGCCCTCCAGCACGATCGCATATTCGGCCTGGTCGGGGTGGACGGCGGGCTTGCCCGGCTTCTTCCAGATTTCGATCGCGGCATTGTTGCTGCCATCGCGGACCAGCGGCTTCCAGGCGAACCCCTGGCCCGGTTTCATCTCCGCGAGCATCGCCTTGAGCTGCGCCTGCACTTCCTTGGCGGCGGCGAACGACGTCGGATCGGTGGTTTGGGCAGCAGCGGGCGCGGCGGCGAACAGCATGGCCGCGGCCAGGGCGCTGGGCAGGATCTTCACAACATCTCTCCCTGTAGGGTCTTGAGAACGCTTGGGCCTCTTCGCCGCCAACCTGCCACAGCCGGATCAGCCCCGCCAGCGCAACCGCTCGACCAGCAGCGCGAAGGCCGGGGTGGGCTGGCGGCGGCTCGGATAATAGAGATGATAGCCGGCAAAGGGCGGCGAGAAGCGGGTCAGCACCGCCTCCAGCGCGCCGCTGTCCAGATGCGGCTGCACCACCGCATCGGGCAGGCAGGCGATGCCGAACCCGTCGAGCGCCGCGCGCAGGATCGGGAAGACCGAGGAGAAAGTGAGCGAGCCATCCACCCGCACCTTGCGCTCGCGGCCCTCCTCCTCGAACTCCCAGGCATAGAGCCCGCCATAAGTGGGCAGCCGCAGGTTGATGCAGGCATGGTCGGTCAGGTCCTCGATCGCCTGGGGGCGGCCGGCACGGTTCAGATAGGCGGGGGCGGCGAAGGCCAGCATCCGCGCATCGGGGCCGATCGGCACCGCCACCATGTCCTTGGCGATGATGTCGCCGAAGCGTACCCCGGCATCGAACCGCTCGGCGACGATGTCGGTCAGCCGATAGTCGCTGTCGATCTCGACCCGGATGTCGGGATACTCCCGCAGGAACGGCACCAGCCGCGGCCAGAGCAGGGTCTTGAGCGAATGTTCGTCGGCGCTGATCCGCACCAGCCCGGCCGGCTTGTCGCGCAGCGCGCTGAGCGCCGCCACTTCGGCCTCGATCTCGTCGAGCCGCGGGCCAAGCGTGGCGAACAACCGCTCGCCGGCCTCGGTGAGGCTCACGCTGCGGGTGGTGCGGTGGAGCAGACGCACCCCCAGCCGCTCCTCCAGTCCGCGCATCGCATGGCTGAGCGCCGAGGGCGTCACCCCGCTCTGCGCGGCGGCGCGGGTAAAGCTCTTCTGGCGCGCCACGGCGAGGAAGGCGCTGAGCTCGGAAAGCTGCTGGCGGTTCATTGTTGAACCCTATTCAGCACTGCATGCAGATACCAGCGTCTAATCGTCGTTCTCGCGAAGCCCCATCTCGGATGGCGGGAGTCGTACGGCTCCGCAGTTTCACATCTCCAAGGGGACCCGAACCATGGCCACCAAAGCCTATGGCGCCTATGCCGCCGACAAGCCGCTCGAACCGATCGACATCGAGCGCCGCGCGCCCGGCGATCACGATGTGCAGATCGACATCCTCTATTGCGGGGTCTGCCACTCCGATCTCCACCAGGTGAAGTCCGAATGGGACGGCACGCTCTACCCCTGCGTGCCGGGCCACGAGATCGTCGGCCGGGTGAGCGCAGTCGGCGGGCATGTCTCCAAGTTCGCGGTGGGCGATGTGGTCGGCGTCGGCTGCATGGTCGACAGCTGCCAGCATTGCCCCTCGTGCGATGAGGGGCTGGAGCAATATTGCGAGAACGGCTTCGTCGGCACCTATAACGGCCCGACGCCGGACGCCCCCGGTCATACGCTGGGCGGCTATTCGCAGCGCATCGTCGTCAGCGACAAGTTCGTCCTCAAGGTCGGGCATGGCGAGGAGCATCTCGCCGCGGTCGCGCCGCTGCTGTGCGCGGGCATCACCACCTGGTCGCCGCTCCGCCACTGGCAGGTCGGCCCGGGCAAGAAGGTTGGCATCGTCGGCATCGGCGGGCTCGGCCATATGGGCGTGAAGCTGGCGCATGCGCTGGGCGCGCATGTCGTCGCCTTCACCACCTCGGAGAGCAAGCGCGCCGATGCGCTGGCGCTGGGTGCGGACGACGTCGTCGTGTCGCGCGATGCCGAGGCGATGGCCGCGCATGCCGGCAGCTTCGACTTCATCCTCAACACGGTGGCCGCCAGCCACAATCTCGATGCGTTCACCGCTCTGCTCAAGCGCGACGGCACGCTGACTTTGGTGGGCGTGCCCGAGCATGCGCACCCCTCGCCCAACGTCGCGGCGCTGATCTTCAAGCGCCGGTCGATCGCCGGCTCGCTGATCGGCGGCATCGCCGAGACGCAGGAAATGCTCGATTTCTGCGCCGAGCACGGCATCGTCGCCGACATCGAGATGATCCGTGCCGACGAGATCAACATGGCGTACGAGCGCATGCTCAAGAGCGACGTGAAGTACCGCTTCGTGATCGACATCGCGTCGATGGGCTGAGGCCAAGGCTTCCCGCCCGGTACGCCGGGCGGGCGGCTATTCTTCATACCCATCGGGTTGTCGAAGCAGTCGGCGGCCTAGCGTCAGCAGGCCGAACCCGGCCGCAAAGGGAATCCCGCCCAACGCCAGGATCCAGAGCATCACTGGTGTCTCGAAAAGCATGGGCATTGCCATAACGATAGTCGCGAGCGAGCAGAGCCCGCTGGTGGTCATCGTCAGAATGCCGATGCCGAGCAGCAATCCCCCGAAAAACCGTTTCATGCCAATGCCCTCCCCCGTGCGAGTAGGCCCGCGCCCTCGGCGCCCGGGCGGTAGAAGGTGTTGTAGGTGTCGAAGGGGATAATCTGCCCTTCCGGCGTCACGAAATGCACGCAACTGCGCTTCACCGTGCCGAGATCGAAATTGTAACGATCGAGGAACTGCTGGATCACCACGCGGAAGCTGTTCGCATAGGTTATCTCCTGCGGGACCAGCGCCTGGGGCAGGCAGCAGAGCAGATCAGCCAGCTTGTCCTCGGTATTGCACTGGGCGGTGGCGAGGCTGAGCAGTTCCAGCACCGCGTCGCGGAGCTTGGGATAGGCTTCGTAGCTCACCGTGTTCGGCCCCTGCAGGATCAGCTCGCGCGGCAGCAGCGACGTGACCGGGGTGACCGACCTGCCGTTGCGCAGGCCATAGCCGATGCAGATCTGGTCCGGGTTGCACGGCAGCGGGATCATGTCCTCGACGGCGAACACCCCGGCCTTCACCACCGCGCGGCGGATCTGGGTGAGCAGCATCCGGTTGGCCTTGGCGTCGAACCCTTCATTGCGTCCGGCATCCTGCACCGGCTGGAAGGTCACGCCGCGCACGCACGCCCATTCCAGCGCATGCTGGACGATTCGACCGATCTCGCCATCGTTCACCCCGCGCTTGACCACCGCGACCAGCGTGGTGGACAGGTCCGCACGCTCCAGCGCCTCCAGCGCCGCCTGTCGCACGCGGGCGAGCCGAGCGCCGCGCAGGTCCATCAGCGCCTCGTCGTCCAGGCTGTCGAACTGGAGGTAGACTTCCAGCGCCGGCTTGTAGCTGGCCAGCCGGGCGACGAACGCCGGATCCTGCGCGATCCGCACGCCGTTGGTGTTGATCATCACATGGCGGATCGGGCGGCGCTTCACCGCGTCGAGGATGTCGAAGAATTGCGGGTGCAGCGTCGGCTCGCCGCCGGAGAGCTGCACCAGATCGGGTTCGCCTTCGCTGGCAACCAGTGCGTCGAGCATCGCCTCGATCGTCGCCAGCGGCAGATGGGCGCCGTGCAGATCCTCGGCATCGGCGAAGCACACCGGGCAGGCGAGGTTGCAGGCCGAATTGATCTCGAGGATCGCCAGGCAGCTATGCTGCTCGTGATCGGGGCACAGCCCGCAATCGAACGGGCAGCCCGCCTCGGTGCGGGTCTGGGTGGCGAGCGGGCGGTCGCCGGGCTTCAGCCAGTCCTTCTGCGCGCGCCAATAGGCGAGGTCGTCGCTGATCAGCGTCTTCTGCACGCCGTGGCTGCGGCAGCGCTTGAGATAATAGACACGCTCTTCCTCGACGATCACCTTGGCGGGGATCACCTCAAGGCAGGTCTCGCACAGGCTGCTCGTCTGCCCGTGGAACAGATAGGGCGCCGCCTTGCGCGGCGGCGCGGCCAGCGCGGTATCTGCGGAGGATCCAGACAAGGGCATAGAGGCACAATCCCAGCATCGTGAGGTGGAAGACGTTGAGCGGCCCGATCACGCGCGGATAGGGCTTGAGGAATTCCCAGGCGAAGCGCTGCGCGGCATAGGCCAGTACGAAGGCGTGGAAGCCATGCTCCATCGCCCAGGCGCGGCCGGCCCGCAGCGCGCGGACATAGAACAGCAGAAACAGCGCGACCGACAGAGATTCGTAGAGCTGCACCGGGTGGCGGGCGATACCGTCGCCAAGGTCGATGCCCCAGGGCAGAGCGGTGGGCGCGCCGTAGGTCTGGTCGGCCAGCCCTGCGAACAGGCAGCCCCAGCGACCGACGACGATGCCCAGCGCCAGCGGCACCACGAACGGTCCGCCGGTCGAGCCACGGACCCCACGTACGTGCTTCCAGATCTCGACCACGACGATCGCGCCCGCCAGCGCGCCGGCGATGGAGTGGGAGAGAACCGGCCGCGCATCGTGCAGGGTGTTGAGCGATCCCAGCAGCCAGGCGCCCACCGCACCGCCGATCGCGAGCGTGACGAAATAGCTCGGGTCGGTCTGCCGGGCGAGCCCCTCCACGCTGGCGCGCCGCTGCCGGTACACCCAGCGCCCGCCGGCCGCCGCCGCAAGCCAAGCTGCAGCGTCACCGAAATAATGCAGCCAGGGGGCGGTGGGCAGATGGAGCATCGGCGTGAAGCTAGCCGCGCTTCCGCGCGATCGGAAGCGCGCCCGCGATTTCCCTTTCCGCCGCGCCCACCCTACATCGCGGCGATGCATCTTCGCGCCGAAGCCATCTTGCTCAGCGTTCGCACCCATGGCGAACATGGCGCGATCGTGCGGGCGCTGACCGAACGCGACGGCGTCCAGCCCGGCTATGTCCGGGGCGGCCGGTCGCGCGCGCTGCGGCCGGTGCTCCAGCCGGCCAACCTGATCCTCGGCGAATGGCGCGCGCGCACCGAGGAGCAGCTGGCGGGCCTTGCCGTCGAGCTGCTCCACAGCCGCGCGCCCCTGTTCGGCGAGCCGCTGCCCGCGGCGGCGCTGGCCTGGGTGACCGCGCTTACCGCCGCCACGCTCCCCGAAGGCCTGCCCTATCCCCGTATCCATGCCGCGCTGGGCGGGGTGCTCGATGCGATCGAGGCGGCACCCGCCGCGCGTGGCTGGGCGGTGGCGCTGGTGCGCTACGAACTGCTGCTGCTCGCCGAGCTCGGCTTCGGCCTCGATCTGGAGCGCTGCGCCGCGACCGGCGGCGCCGAGGATCTGGCTTTTGTGAGCCCCAAAAGTGGCATCGCGGTCAGCCGGATTGGCGCCACCGGCTACGAATCCCGCCTGCTCGCATTGCCGCCGTTCCTCACCCAGGGCGGCGCGGCGGACTGGGAGGACATTCTCGCCGGGCTGCGGCTGACCGGGCACTTCCTCGCCCGCGACCTGCTCGTCGGGCGCGGCGCCGAACTGCTGGCGGCGCGTGTCCGGCTGGTGGACCGGTTGCTGCGGGCGGTTGCATGACCTGCCTGCCTCCGGCTAAGCGGCGCCCAGTCTAGGTGCTGCGCGAGGTTCGGATGCCGCTGATTGCTGTTCTGCCGGGTGATGGGATCGGCCCCGAGGTGACGCGCGAGGCGCGCCGGGTACTCGAGGCGCTGAACCTCGGCCTCAGCTTCGAGGAAGCGCCGGTCGGCGGCGCCGGCTATCTCGCTTCCGGCCATCCGCTGCCCGACGCCACGCTGGCGCTCGCCAAGCGCGCCGACGCCGTGCTGTTCGGCGCGATCGGCGATCCGCGCTTCGAGAAGCTGCAGCGGCACCTGCGTCCCGAGGCGGCGCTGCTCGGCATCCGCAAGGCGCTGGGCCTGTTCGCCAATCTGCGCCCCGCGACGCTGTTTCCCGGTCTGGAAGACGCCTCGCCGCTCAAGCCCGAGGTGGTGAACGGCCTCGACATCGTCATCGTCCGCGAGCTGATCGGCGACATCTATTTCGGCGAGAAGGGCCACCGCACCACGCCCGAGGGCCTGCGCCAGGGTTATGACGTGATGAGCTATGACGAGGCAGAAGTGACGCGCATCGTCCGTGTCGGCTTCGAAATGGCCAAGCGTCGCCGCAAGAAGCTCTGCTCGGTCGACAAGGCCAACGTGCTCGAGACCTCGCAGCTGTGGCGCGACGTCGTCACCGCGATGGCGGCGGAATATCCCGAGGTCGAGCTGACCCATATGTATGT
>JAPJRE010000143.1 GCA_030824725.1 Sphingomonas sp. | reverse complement strand
GTCACCGGGCGCATAAACAATGCCCCGTAGGAGCGCGTAGGGCGCCCAGGGAAAGCTTGGATATGGCGTGCAAAGGCAGCGGCCCGGGTCGGATCCTCCGAATAGCTCGGGATCGCGCGGCAGTGCCTAGGTTATAGTACGAAGTCGCGCAGATTGCATGCGCGGACCTCGATCGTGCGTCGTGATCGGAGCGGCGGGCGCCCGCGCTATTGCTGCGCCGCGCCCCCCTTCGCGGATTACTTGCGGTCCTTGCGGCCGCCCTTCCAGTAGAGCAGACCCGCGACGATCGCCGCCGATCCGATGCCGATCGCGGCCCCCATGCCGATCTGGCGCGTGCTCGGCTTGCGGCGCTTGGCCGCCTCCGCGATCTCCTTGGCGGCGGCGAGCGCCTCCCCTTCCCCGGCGTGCGGCGCTTCGGCCTTGGGATAGGGCGACTGCGATTCGGCGGGCACGGGCGGTTTCTTGCTCATCATCTTCCTTCGACACACGCGGTCATCAACCGCCTTCTTCATGCGGCGGTTCCCCCCCGGCTTGCAAGGCGCAACCGCACTCCGCCATAGCGGCCTGCGATGAACCCGATCTATTCCTCGATGGGCACCACCATCTTCGAAGCCATGTCCGCCCGCGCCCGCGCGAACGGCGCGATCAATCTGGGCCAGGGCTTTGCCGATGGCCGCGGGCCCGAGGCGGTGCTGGAGGCCGCTGCGCGCGCCGTACTGGAAAAGTCCAATCAGTACCCGCCGATGGCCGGGTTGCCCGAGTTGCGCCAGGCGGTGGCCGATCACTATGCCCGCCATCAGGCGCTCAACCTTGCCGTCGAGGAAGTGATCATCACCTCCGGCGCGACCGAGGCGCTTGCCGCGGCACTCCTGGCGCTGGTCGAGCCCGGCGACGAGGTGCTTTGCTTCCAGCCGCTCTACGACGCCTATGTGCCGCTGATCCGCCGCGCCGGCGGCGTGCCGCGCTTCGTCCGCCTCAGCCCGCCCGAATGGCGGATCGAGCGCGCGGCGCTGGAAGCTGCGGTGACGCCAAAGACCCGGCTGATCCTGCTCAACAACCCGCTCAACCCTGCCGCGACGATGACCAGCGCCGAGGACCTGGCGATGCTCGCCGATTTCTGCGTCGCGCACGATCTCACCGCGATCTGCGACGAGGTTTGGGAGCATGTCACCTTCGACGGCGCGCGCCATCTGCCGCTGATCGGCTTCCCCGGCATGCGCGAGCGCACGGTGAAGATCGGCAGCGCGGGCAAGATCTTCGCGCTGACCGGCTTCAAGGTCGGCTGGATGTGCGCTGCCCCGCCCCTCGCCCGCATGCTGGCCAAGGCGCACCAGTTCCTCACCTTCACCACCCCGCCCAACCTGCAATGGGCGGTGGCCGAGGGGCTGGCGACGCAGGACGGCTGGGTGCAGGACGCCCGCGACCGTTTCCAGGCCGGGCGCGACCGGCTCGCTTCGGGCCTGCGCGACGCCGGCTTCGCGGTGCTGCCAAGTGCGGCGACCTATTTCCTGTCGGTCGACCTCACCGCCTCGGGTCTGGCGATGGGCGACGTGACCTTCAGCGAGCGCCTGACCGACGAGGCCAAGGTCGCGACGATTCCGGTCTCGGCCTTCTATGCCGAGGATGCCGTGACAAACGTCGTCCGCTTCTGCTTCGTCAAGGAAGACGCGGTGCTCGACGAGGCACTCGCCCGCGTGCAGGCGTGGCGCGCGGCATTGGACTGACGCCTCAGATGCGGTCAAGCACCCCGCGCTCGGTGATGTAGCCGGTGACCAGTCGCGCCGGGGTCACATCGAAGGCGGGGTTGAACGCCGGGGAGTCCGTGACGCGGATCGTCGCGATGCGCCCAGTCTCGTCGGGGCCGGTGAGCCGCGTCACTTCCTCGGGCGAGCGCGCCTCGATCGGGATATCGGCGCCGCTGGCGGTTGCCGGATCGAAGGTCGTGTAGGGGAGCGCGACATAGAAGGGCACGCCATTGTCGTGCGCGGCGAGCGCCTTCAGATAGGTGCCGATCTTGTTGCAGACATCACCATCGGCGGTCACCCGATCGGTCCCGACGATCACCGCGTCCACCTGCTCCTGCATCATCAGCAGCCCGCCGGCATTGTCGGCGATCACCGTGTGCGGCACGCCGTGGTTGCGCAGCTCGAAGGCGGTGAGCAGCGCGCCCTGGTTGCGCGGGCGCGTCTCATCGACCCAGACGTGCACGGGGATGCCGGCATCGTGCGCGAGATAGATCGGCGCCGTCGCGGTGCCATAGTCCACCGTCGCCAGCCAGCCGGCGTTGCAATGGGTGAGAATGTTGAGCGGCCGGTCCGGGTGCCTGGCGTGAAGGTCGCGGAGCAGGTCCAGCCCATGTTCGCCGATCGCACGGCAGAGTTCGGCGTCCTCGTCGCAGATCGCGTCGGCGCGCGCATACGCAGCAGCGGCGCGCTCCACTTCCGGCAGCGCCTGCACCGCCGCGCGGACCTGATCGAGGGCCCAGCGCAGGTTGATCGCGGTAGGCCGCGTCTCGACCAACGTCGCATAGGCGGCATCGAGCCCTGCGTCGCTGGCATCCACCACCAGCGCCATGGCGAGGCCGTACGCAGCCGTCGCCCCGATCATCGGCGCGCCGCGCGTCCACATTTCGCGGATCGCCACGGCGGCGGCATCAAGGTCGCGCAGCTCGACCCAGCGGATTTCCCAAGGGAGTTGGCGCTGGTCGAGGATGCGAATACCCTTGCCGTCCGCGGTGCGCGCGATCGAACGGGTATGTTTGCCTTCGAGGATCACAGGCGAATCTCCGCGAGCGAGTGAATGTCGGCGGGGCCGCCAGCGCGATCGATCAGCAGCGCGCCGAGACCCGCCGCGCGCGCGGCATCGACCTCCCGCTGCATGTCCGACACGAACAGGATGTCCCTTGCTTCGAAGCCAGTTGCAGCCGCAATCTTGGCATAGCTCTCAGCTTCACGCTTGGGACCGGTCGTGGTGTCGAAATAGCCGGAGAGCATCGGTGTCAGGTCGCCGGCGATCGAATGGCCAAAGATCAGCTTCTGCGCCGCGATCGACCCGGAGGAGTAGATGTAGATCGCCATGCCGGCGGTGTACCAGCGATGCAGCGCCTCGGGGGTATCGGGATAGACATGGCCCCGCAGCGTACCGTCGGCATAGCCCTGCGCCCAGATCAGCCCCTGCAGCGCCTTCAGTGGCGTGGCTTTGCGATCCTCGGAGATCCAGTCGAGCAGCGTCGCCACCTTGTCCTCGCCTGGCACCTCGGCGAGGATCGGGGCCACCGTTTCAGAATTCGCCTCCACATATACCGCTAAATGCTTGGCAGCGTAGGGAAAAAGCACATCCGCCACGAAGGCTATGCTGCTCGTGGTCCCCTCGATATCGAGCAGGACGGCCTTGGTCTGGGTCATGAAGAATCTCGCTGCGCCGCGCGTCAGGCGGCAATGGGCTCGTGGCGCGGGAAACGGTCGGCGATGGCGTCGCCGGTGAACTGCGCGATCCAGCCATCGGGATTGGTGAACAGTCGGATCGCGGTGAAGCGTGGGCTCGGCCCCATGTCGAACCAGTGCGGCGTGCCTGCCGGCACCGAGATCAGATCGCCCTCGGTGCAGAGAACCGCATAGACCCGATCCTTCAGATGCAATGTGAAGAGCCCCTCGCCTTCCACGAAGAAGCGGACCTCATCCTCGGCATGGCGATGCTCGGACAGGAACTTGGCGCGGAGCGTATCCTTTTCGGGATGGTCGGGGACCATCCGGATCACGTCGACCGAGCGATAGCCATGCTCACCCTTCAGACGCTCGACCTCGGGCGCGAAGGCGGCGAGAACCGCGTCCTGATCGGCATTGGCCGCGATCGCGCGCGACGGCCAGCGCTCGAAGCGCACGCCGCGGATCGCAAGTTCCTCGGCGATGGTCAGCGGATCCTGCGTGTCGAGCAGCGGCGCTTCACCGGTTTCCGAAAAGATACGAAGTCGGCTCATCGTGCCCATGCCCGTCTGAAGCTGGCCTCGGCAAGCTCGGCGGCGATCATCCATTCGGTTGCCTCCAGCACGCGTTCGGCCTCGTCCACGTCCCTGCCCCAGGCATAGAGCCCGTGGCTGCGAATGAGATACGCCGGAATGGCACCGGGCGCCAGAAGCGCCGGGCGGATCGCCGCCTCGATCACCGCCATGTCCTGGTTGTTCTCGACGATCGGCAGCCACACCTCGGCCTCGTGGGTCGTGTGGCCCGGATAGGCCTTGAGCATCTCGTGCCCCGCCAGAATAATGCCGTCGGCGTCGGTCGCGCGGCTCAGCCCCACCGCCTGGGGCGAATGGCCGTGCAGGACCGCGCCGGCTTCAGGGAACAGGCGGTAGATCGCCAAATGCAGGTCGGTCTCGGCCGAGGGCTTGCCGGTAGTGAGCGGCTGGCCGTCGAGGTCCACGCGCATGATCCCATCGCTGGTCAGCCGGCCCTTGTGGCGGCCCGAGACGGTCAGCGCGATGCTGCCGTCATCGAGCCGGGCAGAGTAGTTGCCCGAGGTCGCCGGCGCCCAGCCGCGTGCGTCGAGCCGTTTGCCGGCCTCGATCAGCGCCGCGACGGCCTGTTCATGGGACATGGTCATGCCGCGCCTCTAGCGCTTCGCAGCCGCGGCGCGACACAGAAATTTTCGCTTTGGGAACAGATCAACGATGCCAGTGCGATGCGGCGCGATTCGCCCAAAGGTGAACGGCCGTCGTCCCGAAACGGCATGACGGCTCGGTGAACCGGGCAGCAGGTGCGCCGAAACGCGCCACAAACGGGCATTACCGGGACCATCGTTAACGATGCTTCTGCTATACGGTTTCCAGGGCATGACAGAAATTTGCGGGCGCAGAACAACAATCATGGATTCCAACGCTTCGGTACAAACGCGTCGGGCTTTGCTCAGATCGGCGCTGGTAATGGCAAGCGGTGCAGCGGTTTCGGCCTGCGCCTCGCGCACCATCGGGACGACGCTGGCGGCCGCAGCACCGGCGCCGCGGATCCAGCCGGCACCGGTCGCATCGCTAACCCCGGCCCCAAAGGTCGCGGCGCAGGCGCGGATCGTCCCCGCCGGGATCCGTCCCGAGCTGTTCAAGCGCGCTACCGCGGCGCTCGACCGGCACTCGATGCATGTCGACACGCACGACCGGATCGCAATCGCCGACTTCTCGCTGCCCTCGTCGCAGCCGCGCTTCTTCCTGGTCAACATGGGCACCGGCGAAGTCGAGCCGCTACTGGTGGCGCACGGCATCGGTTCCGATCCCGGCCATACCGGCGTGCTGCAGCGCTTTTCCAACCAGATCAATTCCGAGGCGACCTGCGAGGGCGCGTTCCTCACCGCCGATTATTATGTGGGCAAGCACGGCGATTCGCAGCGGCTGATCGGGCTCGACCCGACCAACAACAACGCGATGGCGCGGGCGATCGTCGTCCACTCGGCCTGGTATGCGAACCCGGACATGGTATCGAAGCACGGCAAGCTCGGCCGCAGCCAGGGCTGTTTCGCGGTCGGCGAACGCCAGCTGGCGAAGGTGTTCGAGCGGCTCGGGCCGGGCCGCCTGATCTACGCGGCCAAGGCGTAAACTTGCCGTAGCCCCTCCCCTTCAGACGCATCAGATCGGCGCGCCCCCCGGCAGCGCCTGAACAGCGCGGCACGCTGTTCACCTGATGCGGGGTTGGGGTGGGGCCGCGTCTCACCGAGACCACCACCAGAGGTTCTGGAGTCCCTCCACCCCAACCCCTTCTCCAAGGAGGAGGGGCTTAAACATCCTATCCCGGATACATCCCGCCGCCGCGGGGTTGGCAGGCCATGGTCCCCGGCATAGGACACACACATGGCCGATCCGCATCCGTTCTTCGCGCTCCACCGTCACGGCATGATCCGCGCGGGCGTCTGCACGCCCGTTGGCACCGTCGCCGATCCCGCCGCCAATGCCCGGGCGACGATTGCGCTGGCGCAAGCGGGTGACGCAGCCGGCGCGGACATCCTCGTCTTCCCTGAACTCAACATCACCAGCTACGCGATCGACGATCTGCATCTGCAGGACACGATCCTCGCCTCTACGCAGGCGGGCATCGCGGCGATCGTGGAGGCAAGCCGCACGCTGAAGCCCGTGCTGCTGGTCGGCGCCGCGCTGGCGCGGAACGGGCGGCTCTATAATTGCGCGGTCGCGATCGCGCGCGGCCGCATCCTCGGCGTCGTGCCCAAGACCTATCTGCCCAACTACCGCGAATATTACGAGAAGCGCTGGTTCGCCTCGGGTTCGGGACTGCGCGACCTCGCCATCACCGTCGCCGGCCACACCGTGCCGTTCGGCCCCGACCTGCTGTTCGCCGCCGACGACCTTGCCGACTTCGTCTTCCATATCGAGATCTGCGAGGATTACTGGGCGCCCCAGCCCCCCTCCACCGAGGGCGCGATGGCCGGGGCGCTCGTGCTGTGCAACCTCTCCGCCTCGAACATCGTGATCGGCAAGGGCCGCGAGCGCGAGTTGCTCTGCGCCTCGCAAAGCTCGCGGACGATTTCGGCCTATCTCTACTCCGCCTCAGGCCCCGGCGAGAGCACCACCGATCTCGCATGGGACGGCCAGGGGCTGATCTACGAATTCGGCGAGAAGCTCGCGGCTTCCCAGCGCTTCGAACTGACCGATGCGATCACCTATGCCGATCTCGACCTCGAGCGGCTGCGGTTGGAGCGGATGCGCGACGGCACCTTCAACGACAATGCCCGCAACGCCGGGATGCCCGAGACCCGCTTCCGCCGCATCGGCTTCTCGCACCAGCCCGACTTCGCCGATCGCGGCCTGCTCCGCCCTACCCGCCGCTTCCCCTTCGTGCCCAATACGCCCGCGGCGCTGGAGGAGGATTGCTACGAGGCGTTCAACATCCAGGTGGAAGGCCTGCGCCAGCGCCTCGCCTCGACCAAGAGCAAAGCGCTGATCATCGGCATCTCGGGCGGCCTCGACTCCACCCACGCGCTGATCGTCGCCGCCAAGGCGATGGACCGGCTCGGCCGCCCGCGCACCGACATTCTCGGCTATACGATGCCCGGCTTCGCGACGAGCGAGGGCACCAAGTCCAATGCCTGGGCGCTGATGCGCGCGATCGGGATTACCGCGGCGGAAATCGACATCCGCCCTGCCGCGCGCCAGATGCTCGCCGATCTCGGCCACCCCTTCGCAAGCGGCGAGCCGGTCTATGACGTCACCTTCGAGAACGTCCAGGCAGGGCTGCGCACCGATTATCTGTTCCGCCTCGCCAATCAGAACAGCGGCTTCGTGCTCGGCACGGGCGACCTTTCCGAACTGGCGCTGGGCTGGTCGACCTATGGCGTGGGCGACCAGATGAGCCATTATGGCGTCAATGCCGGCGTGCCCAAGACGCTGATCCAGTACCTGATCCGCTGGAGCGTCGAGAGCGGCCAGTTCGACGGCGAAGCGGCCACCGTGCTGCTCTCGATTCTCGATACCGAGATTTCGCCCGAACTCGTCCCCGCCGATGCCGACGGCAAGATGCAGAGCACGCAGGACCGGATCGGCCCCTATGAGCTGCACGATTTCTTCCTGCACCATATCGCGCGGTTCGGGCTCAAGCCGTCCAAAGTGGCGTTCCTCGCCTGGCATGCCTGGAGGGATGCCGAGGCGGGCCTGTGGCCGATCGGCTTCCCGGTGGAGGGCCGCAACCAGTACGACCTGGCAACCATCGCCAAGTGGCTGGAAACCTTCCTGTTCCGCTTCTTCCAGATCAGCCAGTTCAAGCGGTCGGCGCTGCCCAATGGACCGAAGGTCTCCGGGGCGGCCGCGCTCAGCCCGCGCGGCGACTGGCGTGCGCCGTCGGACAGCGTCGCAACCGCCTGGATCGAGGAACTCCGCGCCGCCCTGCCCTGAGCGGCTCAGCGGCGGGCAACCTCGCGGATCCTACGCAGCAGTTCGTGCGATTCGAACGGCTTGCGCAGCACGCTCACATTGGGGGTGGCGATCGCATCCAGCTTGTTGGAATCCGCAAAGCCGGTGATCAGGATCACCGGCAGCTGCGGATCGGTGGCCGCGACCTGCGCCGCGACTTCGCTGCCGCTGAGTTCCGGCATCGCGAAATCGACGACCAGCGCATCGAACCTGCGCGTCTGGACGAGAGCGACGCCGGCACTTCCATCGGCAGCTTCCTCCACCGTGGCACCGGCAGTCCGCAGCATTTCCGCCAGCGAAGCCCTGACGTGGTGATCGTCATCCACCAGCGCGATAATTTTGCCGGACAGGTCGACGCGTTCGTCGCGTGCGGCATCGTCCTGCACGTCGCGGCGCGGCTCCACCGTGGCAAGCGGCAGCAGCAGCGTGATGACCGTCCCCTCCCCCGGCCTGCTGTCGATCCGCAGCGTGCCGCCCGATTGGCGCAGCACCCCGAACGCCATGGACAGGCCCATGCCGGTGCCCTTGCCCACGCCCTTGGTGGAGAAGAACGGCTCCACCGCACGCGCCGCCACCTCGGGCGCCATGCCCGTGCCGGTGTCGGCGACGCGAAGCGCCACATAGTCGCCCGCCGGCAGGTCCGGCGCCACCCGCCCGCTACAGACCTCGGCGGAGATGGTCAGCACGCCGCCCTCGGGCATCGCGTCACGCGCGTTGAAGGCGAGGTTCAGCACTGCAAGCTCGAGCTGCAGCGCGTCGGTCTGCACGTTCCACACCGGATCGATGCGCTCGATCTTCACTCGGCTCAGCGGCGCGACCGCACGCTCGACCAGCCCCGCCATGCCGTCGATCAATTCCGCCAGCCGGACCGACTTCACGTCGAGCCGCTGCTTGCTCGAAAAGGCCAGCAGCTGGCCGGTCAGCTGGCGACCGCGCTCCACCGCGTCCAGCGCGCTGGAGGTCCAGCGGATCACCCGGTCGGCATCGTCCGGCTTGCGTGCGATCAGTTCCAGGTTGCCGGCGATCGCCTGCAGCAGATTGTTGAAATCATGCGCGATGCCGCCGGTCAGCTGGCCCACCGCCTCCAGTTTCTGCGCCTGGAGCAGCGCCGCCTCGACATTTTCGCGCTGTGCCACCTCGGTCTTCAGTTCGGCGAGCGCCGCGTCGCGCTGGTCGACCATCGCGGCGAGCTGGGCATTGGCCTCCCGCAACTTTTCCGCGGAGGGCAATCGGGTCAGCGTCGGCAGCAACGGCCAGAGCAATACCGCCGTGGTGATCGACGCGACGGCCGTGGCCACCTTGATC
>JAPJRE010000142.1 GCA_030824725.1 Sphingomonas sp. | reverse complement strand
GGTGCGTTCATGGGGGCGGGGATTGGCGGAATGGCGGCCGATTGGCAAGCCGTGCGGCGGGGAAGCTTGAACACCGGCCCTACCCGGCTTAACCGCCGGATATGTCCGATGATCCGCGTTTCGGCCTTCGCCGCTCGGTAACGCTGCCGGGGCCGTTGCGCCTCGATGGCGGCGTGCTGTTCTCGCCGGTAGACATCGCCTATGAAACCTATGGCACGCTGAACCCGCAAGCGAGCAACGCCATCCTCGTCTGCCACGCGCTGACCGGCGACCAGCACCTCGCCTCCGAGCATCCCGTCACCGGCAAACCCGGCTGGTGGAGCCGCATGGTAGGTCCCGGCAAGCCGATCGATACAAACCGCTGGTTCGTGGTCTGCTCGAACGTGCTGGGCAGCTGTCTCGGCTCGTCGGGCCCGGCGACGATCAACCCCGCGACCGGCCAGCCCTGGGGCATGCAGTTCCCGGTCATCACCATCCGCGACATGGTCCGCGCGCAAGCCATGCTGCTCGATCATCTCGGCATCGATCGCCTGTTCGCGGTGGTCGGCGGATCGATGGGCGGCATGCAGGCGCTCAGCTGGGCGGCGACCTTCCCCGAGCGGGTGCGCGCCGCGGTGGTGATCGCCTCTGCCGCACGGCACTCGGCGCAGAACATCGCCTTCCACGAAGTCGGGCGCCAGGCAATCATGGCCGACCCGAAATGGCGCGGCGGTGCCTATTACGAGGCGCAGGACCCGCCCGCCGCAGGCCTCGCCGTCGCGCGGATGGCGGCGCACATCACCTATCTGTCGGAGGCGGGGCTTACCGCCAAATTCGGCCGCAAGCTCCAGGGCCGTGAGGCCAAGACCTTCGGCTTCGATGCCGATTTCCAGGTGGAAAGCTATCTGCGCCACCAGGGGCTGGCGTTTGTCGACCGGTTCGATGCCAACTCGTACCTCTACATCACCCGAGCGCTCGATTATTTCGACTTGGCCGAGGAGCATGGCGGGCTGCTCGCCAACGCGTTCCGTGCGTCCCAAGCGCGGTTCTGCGTGGTCAGCTTCGATACCGACTGGCTCTACCCCACGGCGGAATCGCGCAGCATCGCCCATGCGCTCAACGCCGCCGGCGCACCGGCCAGCTTTGTCGAGCTTAGCTCGCCCTTCGGCCACGACGCCTTCCTGCTGGAAAGCCCCGAGCTGGACCGCGTGATCGGCGGCTTCCTCGCGGCGGGAGACCGCGCATGAGCCTCCGCCCCGACCTTGCGATCATCGCGAACCATGTGGATCGCGGCGCGCGCATCCTCGACGTCGGCTGCGGCGACGGCGCGCTGATGGCGGCGCTCCGCGACGATCGCGGCTGCGACGCGCGCGGGCTGGAGCTGGAGCCGACCAACGTCGCCGCGGCGGTGGGGCGCGGCCTGTCGGTGATCCAGGGCGACGCGGACAGCGACCTTGCCGACTATCCCGACGACAGCTTCGACTATGCCATCCTCAGCCAGACGCTGCAGACCACAAGGCGGCCGGATTGGGTGCTCGAGCAGCTGCTGCGGATCGGCCGCCACGCCTTCGTCTCCTTCCCCAATTTCGCGCATTGGCGGGTGCGCACCTCGCTGCTGTTCGGCGGCCGCATGCCGGTGACCCGGCTACTGCCGATCGCCTGGTATGCGACGCCCAACATCCACCATGTCACCGTCGACGACTTTCGCGCGCTGGTGAGGGAACGCGGCATCGCCATCGAAGGCGCCTGGTTCCTCTCGGGCGACCAGCAGACCGGATCGGGCATGGCCAATCTCCTGGCGGAACACGCCGTCTTCCTGTTGAGGCACGATCGATGACCGACGTCACCCTGCTGTCGACCCACGCGGCCTATCGCGACGATATCGGCGACCTCGTCACCCGCCGGCCGGTGCCGGGCCCGGGGCTCGAGCAGATCGGCGCCTTCCTGTTCCTCAACCATCACGGCCCGCAGAGCTATCGCCCGAGCAACGCCGGCCTGCCCTTCGGCCCGCACCCGCATCGCGGCTTCGAGACGGTGACGTTCATCCTGGAGGGCTCGCTGGCGCACACCGATTCGGCCGGGCACGAGAGCATCATCCGCGCCGGCGGCGTGCAGTGGATGACCGCCGGGCGCGGCATCGTCCATGCCGAAGTCTCGCCGGCCGAGTTCAAGCGCGACGGCGGGCCGATGGAGATTCTCCAGCTCTGGGTGAACCTGCCGAGCCGGCTCAAGATGACCGCGCCGCGCTATGTCGGGCTGCAGGCGGATGCCTTTCCGGGCGTGCCAGCGGGGGGCGGCGCGACGGTGCACCTCGTCTCCGGCGCGTTCGACGGGCGCACCGGTCCCATCGAGTCGCTGACCGGCGTGTTCCTGTGCTGGGCGGAGCTGGCGGCAGGAGCGGCGCTGACTTTTGATGGCCTCGCGGGCCGGGACCTGTTCCTCTACGCGGTGCGCGGTAGTGTCCGCGTGGGCGAGCGCGCGCTGCCGAACTGGCACCTCGCCGGCCTCTCGGCGGGCGACACGCTGACGCTCACCGCCGACGCGCCCGCGCTGATCCTGTTCGGCCACGCTGCGCCGATCCCCGAGCCGGTGGTCGCGCATGGCCCGTTCGTGATGAACAGCGTGCAGGAAATCCACCAGGCCTATGCCGATTACCAGCGCGGTACGTTTGGCGTGGCGGAGATCGTGGCGGGCTGAGTTGTGCATCCTCTCCCTTGAGGGAGAGGATAGCGAAGCTTGGCGCGGCAGCGCCTAGCGCAGCTTGGAGAGGGTGAGCGGCTGCATCGCAGCCGCGCGAGGCAGCGCCTCGCTATGCCCCTCTCCCTCCCACTGCCTTCGGCAGCGGGCCCCTCCCTCTCCCCGATGGGGAGAGGGAAAGCACCTCAATGCGCCGCCTGCTCGCCGCGGACGATGCCGCTCTTGGCCAACTGGTCGTCGATCTGCGCCATCAGGCGATCGAGACCCGCCTGGTCCTTCGCCTCGGCGCGCGCCACCAGCACGTCCTGGGTGTTGGACGCGCGCAGCAGCCACCAGCCGTCATCGGTGTTGACCCGCGCACCGTCGGTACGGTCGACCTGGGCGCCGTCGGCCTCGAGCCGGTCGAGCACTTCCTCGACGACCGGGAACTTGCGGCTCTCGTCGACCTGGAAGCGCATCTCCGGCGTGTTGACCATCGCCGGCATCTCGTCCTTGATCTGGGTGAGCGACTTGCCGATCACGTGCACCGCCTGGATCAGGCGGATCGCCGCATACTGGGCGTCGTCGAAGCCGTAATAATCCTGCGCGAAGAAGATGTGGCCGCTCATCTCGCCCGCGAGCGGGGCGCCGGTTTCCTTCATCTTGGTCTTGATCAGGCTGTGGCCGGTCTTCCACATCACCGGCTTGCCGCCCAGCTCGGCGATCCGGTCATAGAGCGCCTGGCTGGCCTTCACGTCCGCGATGATCGTCGCGCCCGGATCGATGCGCAGCACCGGCTCGGCGAGGATGGCGAGCAGCTGGTCGCCCCACACCACCCGACCCTGGCCGTCGATCGCGCCCAGGCGGTCGCCGTCGCCGTCGAAAGCCAGACCGAAATCGAGGTTCTTCTCGGCGACGAGCTTCTTCAGATCCGCGAGATTCTTCTCTTCGGTAGGATCGGGATGATGGTTGGGGAAATTACCGTCCACATCGGTGAACAGCGTATGGTGCTCACCCGGCAGCAGCTTGACGAGCTTCTCGATCACCGGGCCGGCGGCGCCGTTGCCCGCGTCCCAGCCGATCTTGTACGAACCGCCAGCATAGCCCGCGACGAGGCGGCTGACATACAGGTCCTCGATGTCGGCATCGGTCACCGTCTCGGTGCCGTCGCCCTCGTCCCAATCGCCTTCCGCCGCCATCTTGCCCAGCGTCTGGATGTCCTGGCCGAAGAACGAGCGGTGCTGGAACACCATCTTGAAGCCGTTATAGTTGCCGGGATTATGGCTGCCGGTAATCTGGATGCCGCCATCCACCTCCAGCGTTGCCTCGGCATAATATAGCATCGGCGTCGGGCCCATGCCGGTGCGCACCACGTCGCAGCCCGAAGCGGTCAGGCCTTCGATCAGCGCGGCTTCCAGCATCGGCGAGGAGATGCGGCCGTCGCGGCCCACCGCCACCCGGCGGCCGCCGGCGCGGCGCAGCAGCGTGGCGAAGCCGCGGCCGATCGCGCGGGCGTCGTCCGGACCCAGCGTCTTTCCCACGATTCCGCGGATGTCGTATTCGCGCAGCGACGTCGGATCAAAACGGTGCGTCATTCATGCCCTCCCGAAGGTAAAGATGCGCGTCTCTTCTGCGACTCGAAACGAAGTTTCAAGCCGCCGGAGACACGAAGAGATTAATATTTTGCACTGCAGCATCGTTGCAGGCAAATGTTACGTGGCGAGGACGGACCTCAGCCCCGCAGCAACGTGTCGCGCGCCAGATTGATCCGCCGGGTCAACTCGGCTGAACCGCCTTTGTCTGGGTGCAGCGCCGAGACGAGCCTGCGGTGCGCCGCGCGAATTTCATCGGGGCCGGCAGCGGAGTCCACGCCGAGAATCGCCCGCGCCTCGCTTTCGCCGAGCCGGGGTGCCGGTGCGGCCGGCTTCTTCTTTGGCTGGAGCCAGCGCCACAGGATGTAGAGCAGCGCGGCGGCGAGGAGGAACTTCACCATCAGGCGAACAGCGGCGCGGCGACGTCGGGCAATGCCAGTCCCGCCATCATCTCGCGCAGTTCCTGCCGCGCCGCGACATGGCTGAGCCCCATCTCGCCGAACTCGCGCGAATCGAGCATGGTCAGGCCCTGGGGGAACAGCTCGCGATAGATCACGCGCTCGGACAGGCCCGAGATCACCCGGAAGCCGACGCGCTTGGAAAGCTGGTCGATCGCCTCGGACACGCGCTTCATGTTGCGCGCCTCGATATGCTGCATGCGATTGCGCAGTACCACCCAGTCGATCGTTTCGCCATCGGCCTT
The DNA here is from genome assembly GCA_030824725.1 of Sphingomonas sp. Taxonomy (GTDB): domain Bacteria; phylum Pseudomonadota; class Alphaproteobacteria; order Sphingomonadales; family Sphingomonadaceae; genus Sphingomonas. Next base: position 4,260 of record JAPJRE010000142.1, on the reverse strand, counting down.
GGCCCGGCGCTTGCGCGATTCCCAGATCATCTCCGAATAGAAGCTCGGGCTGGTCACCCGGAACGTATCCGGATCCACCTGCCCGATCAGGTCGAAATCGACGAAGCTGTCGTTCATCGGGGTGACCAGCGTGTCGGCATTGGTGACCGAGATTCGCGCGAACCGATCGTCGCGGCCGGGCGTGTCGATCACCAGGAAGTCGGCGCCCTCGCCGAGTCGATCCAGCGTATCGGTGAAGAAATCCATGCTCTCGCCGTCATGCGTCTCATAGACCGGCATCGGCAGCTCGCGCCCCGTGCGGCGCATCGTCGCGCGGCGATTGTCGAGGTAGCGGCCCATCGTCCGCTGGCGGTGATCGAGGTCGAAACAGGCGACGCGCGCGCCCTTGGCCGCCAGCGCGATCGCCGCGTGCACCGCGGTGGTCGACTTGCCCGTGCCGCCCTTTTCATTGGCAAAAACCAGCACATGCAGTCGTTTAGCGGGCTGATTCAACGCAGCTATTCCTTCACTTGATCGGGCGGCCCACCCCCCATAGAAGGCCCCGCTTCCGTTCATATCGAAAGTGCCCAAGCGTGCAAACCGTTCGCCAGATCGACGATCTTCGCAAGGCGCTGGACGCCTTCCGCAGCGAAGGTGCCCGGCTGGCCTTCGTGCCCACCATGGGCGCGCTCCATGACGGGCATATGGCGCTGGTCGACGCCGCCAAGCGCGCCGGCAGCCGTGTGATCGTGTCGATCTTCGTCAATCCGATCCAGTTCGGGCCCAACGAGGACTTGGCGAAATATCCGCGCCGCGAGCAGGCAGACTCACGGCTGCTCGCCAGTGCCGGCGTCGACCTGCTGTGGATGCCGACGCCCGAGATCATGTATCCCGAAGGCTTCGCCACCAGCATCCGCGTCTCGGGGGTGAGCGAGCCGCTCGACGGCGCGCACCGGCCCGGCCATTTCGACGGCGTCGCCACCGTGGTGTCCAAGCTCTTCCACCAGGTGCAGCCACATGTCGCGCTGTTTGGCGAGAAGGACTGGCAGCAGCTCCAGGTGATTCGGCGCATGGTCGCCGACCTCGACATGCCCATCGAGATCCAGGGCGTGCCGACCCAGCGCGAGGATGACGGCCTCGCCCTCTCCTCGCGCAACGCCTATCTGATGCCCGAGGATCGCACCCGCGCGGTGGCGCTGCCGCGCGCGCTCGGCGCCGCCGCCAAGACGATCGGCGAGGGCGGCGACCGCGAGGCGGCGCTTGCCCAGGCGCAGGAGTCGCTCGCGGCCGCCGGGTTCGAGGTCGATTATGTCGCGCTGGTCGATGCCGAATCGCTCGCCGCGCCGATCGAAGGCCAGCCGATGCGCCTGCTCGCCGCCGCGCGGATCGGCGGCACCCGGCTGATCGACAATATCCCGGTGCTATGAACTAATACGGTTAAGCCGCTTAACCTTTTGTTGTGCGTTCCTGCCCAAACTCCGATTCGGCGAACAGGCCGAATCTGGGGCAGAGCGACGATGGCGAACAGTGAGAAGAGTGCGCGATTTCTGATCGAGAGCCGGCTGCGCGATGCAGCGCGCGGTAGTGCCGATGCCTGCTTCGATCTTGGCGTCGTCTATTCGAGCGGGGCCGAAGGCGTGACGATCGACTTGGTCGAAGCCCACAAATGGTTCAACATCGCCGCGATGACCGGCAGCGTCGAGGCACAGGCCTGCCGCGCCGACATCGCCGAAGACATGACCGCGCGCGAGATCATCGAGGCACAGAAGGCCGCCCGCGCCTGGCTGCGCGGCCTGGAAAGCCGCGCCGCCTGACCCTCCTCACTGGGCCTTCCGGCCCCAATTGATCGTGACCCGGGTGCGGCCGCGATGGCTTTCCACCACCACGCGCAGGCTGCGTTCGCTCTCTTCGCCGGCTTCGTAGCTGAAGCCTGTCTCGCGGCGATACTTCAGGCCGGCGGCATTGGCCTGGGCGCGTGACCAGCCGAGCACTTCCTTTTCCGGCGCGTCCGTCTCGTAGACCAGATTGCCGCTGACATGTCGCCCGGGCAGTCCATCGGGCGCAGCGGTGCAGCTCAGAATCGTCGCATCGGCATGGACCGGCACGAAATCGGGCTTGTTGCTGCAATCGATCGCCGCCGAGACGTTCGCCGGCACCCCCGCCGCCGCTGCGGACGCGACATTCTGCCCCACCGGATCGTCGGTGGTCTGCTCGCCGCCCCTGCCGCAGCCCGCGAGCAGCACGAAGGCGCCGAGCAGCATGGCGTGCGCGATGGTGTGACGACGATGCATCCTGGCCCCTTTTCCACCCGGTCGAGCTTAACGCCGGCGCTTGCGAATAGGAACGGCCCGGCACTCGCTTTTCTCCCGCCCCTTGGTGCGCCGGGTCGGCGCTGCTCGCGATGCCGGCGGGCCGCCAGGGTCTGGGGGGATTGCCGCGCACATGGTTCGATCGTCGTCCGCCGGGCTGGCGCTGGCCGGAGCCGCGCTCGCCTGCTCTGCTGCGACGGGCTGCTGGTCTATGGCGCCGGCCGCGGCATCGATCTGACCGACGAGATCTTCTACCTCGTCTGGGCGCCCGACCCCGAGGCCTATGCGCTGCTCTACCGGCCTTTCGGTGCGCTGCTGGTGGATCTGTCCGGCACCGGCCCGGGCGTCGCCGTCGCGCCGGGGGCGAAGGCGACGGTGCTGCCGCTGTTCGCGCCCTCGGCGCCGGCGCACTGGCTGGCGGCGCATCGCGGCAGCTATTGCCCCACGAAGCTGCCGCACATGACCTTCTGGTGGGAAGAGCGGGCGCTCGAACTTTGGCGGCCCTGCGCCGCGCCCGCACCGGGCGCAGGCCGCTAAGCTAGTCGATCAGAACGGCACGTCGTCGTCCAGATCGTCCGGGAAGCCGCCGCCAAAGCCGCCGCCGCTGTTCGCGCTGCCGCTGCGCTGGCCCCCGCCATTGAAATTGCCGCCGCCGCGACCGGCAGGGGCGCCACCGCCGAAGCCGCCGCCACCGCCGCCGAACGACTCGTCCGCACCCCAATCGTCGCCGCCGCCGCTGCTACGGCCGGCACTCTGGCCGCCGCCGGGACCGTCGAGCAGCACCATCTGCGCGTTGAAGCCCTGCAGCACGATCTCGGTCGAATAGCGATCGGCGCCGCTCTGGTCCTGCCACTTGCGGGTCTGCAGCTGGCCTTCGAGATAGACCTTGCTGCCCTTGCGCAGATAGCGCTCGGCCACGTTGGCGAGGCCTTCGGAGAAGATCTTCACCGTGTGCCACTCGGTCTTTTCACGCTTCTCGCCGCTGTTGCGATCCTTCCAGCTTTCCGAGGTGGCGATGCGCAGCTCGACCACCTTGCCGCCATTCTGGAACGCCCGGCTCTCGGGGTCACGCCCCAGATTGCCGACGAGGATCACCTTGTTGACGCTGCCCGCCATGCCGCAAAAACTCCGATATACGATGGTGCGCCCGCGCGAAGGGGCGCTAGAAAGACTCAGCTATGGCCGACATCCTTAACCTGAACAAAGCGAGAAAAGCGAGAGCGAAAGCGACCGCCCAGTCGCAAGCCGAGGCCAACCGTGCCCGCTTCGGCCGCACCAAGGCGGAAAAGGCGCGCGACGCGGCGGAGGCCGAGCGCAAGGTGCGGACGCTCGACCAGGCGAAGCGCGAGACGCCGGGGGACTGAGCCTTCGTCTCGGCGCATTGTCGCTGTCAAAGCGGAACGCATCGTGTACAACACGCCTAGTCCGATGTTGCCGCCGCTCCCCTATCCTGCCCTCCACGCCAGCCATTCGGGCGTGTGGATCGCCACGGCCGAAGGCACGCGCGGGCTGAGCCGGGGCGAGGCGATCCGCATCGCCGCCGATACGCCGGTGCTGCTGCTCAACGCGCCCTTGGTCGGGCAACGGCTGGGGCACCCGGAGCTGAACGGACTCGACCTGCTCGAGCTGTTCGCCTTTCTCCGCCCCGCCCGCTTCATGGTGCCGACCCCCAAGGGCCTGGCGCGCGCCTGCGGGCTGGCGCCGCCCGAGGACGACGCGCAGGTCGCCGCCTTCCTGCGCGACGCCGCCGCCGCGCTGCTGGCGCTCGCCGAGGGCGACTGGCCCGAGCGCGAGGGCGCCTGGCACGGGCTGCAATCGCTCGGGCGCCTCCGCTGGCCGTGGAGCGCGGCGCTCGGCCAGCGCATCGCCAAGCCCGAGCGCGCCGAGCGCTGGCTCTTCTCCAAGCTGCCCGAATGGGAAGAAGGCGCCCCCCGCCCCGCCCCGCGCACCATCACGCTCGACCCCGCCGAGG